>NZ_CP066369.1:0-300000 GCF_016406305.1 Shewanella putrefaciens | reverse complement strand
GATGGAAGATATCTTCATTCAGTGGACTCCATTCTTAATATACTTCTTAACTCAGTTAGAGCTAAGATGATAGTTAACTAAACTAGCGTACCCGCATTAGAGAGTTATACGCCCTAGGCATTTGATTTAAATAGTTTTACCAAACATGACATCATAGTTCAACGAATCTAACAAAGGCTTTAGTTTATCCAATGAAATTAGATAAATATGAGAATATTTGTCATGTATCTCATCTCCTCGTTTAGAAGATTTGTGTCCTGCGATAGCTTTACTTAAAAACTCATTTGCTCCATTCGCTCGGATCAATGAAATGACCGTGTGCCTGAACGAATATAAAGTCAGCTTACAACCATCGATATCCCTTTCTGGCAAACCTATTTGCTCTCTTATTTAACTAGCCACCCATTGTTAAATTTCCAGAGCGCATGCTTATAAAAAGTCATTCTGATTACTGGAGGGGTGGTGAGAGATTAAACACTGTCATGTAAGTGACCGTTGACGGCATGGATGCCGTCGTCGAGCCCTCATGGATGAGTTCACGGCGTGTCACTGGAATGACAGTGTTAATCATCAGATGTATCTTCAGAGATACAGTAAGGTGTAACAACTCTCTGTTTCCCTATGTATTATTAGATAATAAACCAGCGTAAATCAGCTTTTTAGAAAACCTAGAGAGGGTTCGGCTCCTTCTCTTCTTTATGCATCAATTAATCGTACAGCCTGAAAAATAAAAGGCCTCGCATCGCTGCGAGGCCTTCTATATCGAAAGGTTTGAGTTGGCCGATAAGCCGGGTCCTGTCTTGGACAGTCATTCATCTAGGCCTGCAATCGCTCACAGGCTCAAGCGACCTACCCGGTTCCAACGCGAGCCACGTCATATGGAACCCTATTTGGTCTTGCTTCGGGTGGAGTTTACCTTGCTACGGACTATTGCTAGCCGCACGGTGCGCTCTTACCGCACCCTTTCACCCTTACCACCTTAGCCGAGGCTAGGATGGCGGTCTCCTCTCTGTTGCACTTGTCGTCGGTTCACACCGCCCAGGCGTTACCTGGCACCCCGCTCTTTGAAGCCCGGACTTTCCTCCCCGTTCTTGCGAACGCGGCGACTGTCTGGCCAACTCGGCGCGGATTATAGCCTAAGCCTCCTTTATGTACCACAGTTAATCCCAGTACCGAGTGCTGGCGCTTATAAATCAGACTCTAAACCGTATTTATACAGGGCGTTCTTTTTAAGACCGTGGATTTGCGCGGCAATCGCGGCGGCTTTTTTAAGGGGTAATTCTTCGCAAAGTAATTTTAGGGTGTTAATGGCAACCGTTGGAATGGCTTCATCGTCATTGAGGTGATAACCGTGCACCATCAGCACTATTTCACCCTTCTGCTGATTGGGATCGGTACTCACGGTGGCCAGCACGTCGGCGACTGGACCCGATAAAAAAGTTTCAAAGGTTTTGGTCACTTCCCGCGCCATCACCACATGGCGATCGCCGCCGAGCACCTCGACCATAGTCGTTAAACTGTGCTCAATACGGTGTGGCGATTCGTAAAAAATCAGCGTGCGCGGATCTTCTTTTAGTTCTAATAACTTGTCGGCTCTGGCTTTTTCCTTTGAGGGTAAAAATCCTTCGAAGGAGAAGCGATCCGATGGCAAACCGGAAGCGCTCAATGCGGTAATCGCGGCGCAGGGGCCGGGGAGTGGAATAACATTAAAGCCCGATTGACGCACATGGGACACGAGATGATAACCAGGGTCGGAGATCAGCGGCGTGCCCGCATCGGAAATCAGCGCGATTGACTGGCCCGCAGCCAGTTGATCCACAATCCACTGGGCACGAGCGCGCTCGTTATGGTCGTGAAGTGCAATAGTTTTAGTCGTGATACCAAAATGGCTCAATAACTTACCGCTGTGGCGTGTGTCTTCACAGGCGATCAACGAAACCTGATTTAGCACCTCTATGGCCCGTGAACTCATGTCGCCCAAATTACCTATGGGAGTGGGAACTATGTAGAGTGCGACGCTTTGGTCCATATATACCTCTGTAATGACAGTGCCAAGACTTTCGTCAAGCGCGAGAGAAGGTTAAACTAGAGGCAGCATCTTACCAGAGTGAAGCCCAGTGTTAAAAAGCCTGAATACAACTAAGTTTATTTCCGTGGCCATTTTATCGGCAGTTTTGGCGGGTTGTGGCACTCAAGCGCCTACAACCTCAACAAGTACAGCCCCCACAGCGGCCACCTCGTTAGCTTCTGCTCCTTTGGCGCCCAATGTGTATTTAGCACAGGCAAGCAACAGCAAAGATCCACAGCAGCGCGATATTAACCTGCTGTTGGCGGCGCATGCCTATATCAATGCCAACGATTATGCCGCCGCGCAAAAGCTGCTGAAGTCTATGTTGCCCAGTTTAACCCAGAGCCCAATACTATTGGCCGAGCATAAATACCTCACGGCCCGGGTACTTGAGCACACATCGACTTACCTCGATGCCTTAAATACACTTAACTATCCAAGCACTTGGGTGTTACCCAGTTGGCAAATGGCCACCTATCACCAATTTAAAGCTCACTTATACCAGTTAAATAAACAGCCGATTGAGCAAGTACGCGAGCTAAGTTTATTGACCGGCTATTTACCTCCCGCCGAGGCAAATGAGGTCAACAACCAAATTTGGCAAGTGTTACAACCTATGCATGAGCAAACCCTGCAGACCTTTACCCAAGATGCTAAGAATCCTGTGTTTGCCGGTTGGTTGCAGCTGGCTTATATTGCCAAACATTATGCCGTCGATCCCTCGCAGCTGGTGCGCTATTTAGGCGAATGGCAGAAACAAAACCCTTACCATCCTGCCGCGGCCAAACTGCCCGCCGATTTAGATCGAGCGTTAAACGCTAAGCCATTTACGCCCAAGAATATTGCCGTACTCTTGCCATTGACGGGCTCGAGAGCCAATGCCGCCAATGCGATTCGCCAAGGTATTTTGGCCAGTTACTTAGCGAAACCCAATGAGCAGGTTTCAGTGAATTTTTACGACACAGCCAATGATGCCGTTTCCGCCTATCAGCAAGCGGTAAATGCGGGCGCTGAATTTATCATTGGCCCGCTATTACCGAATGAAATCGATCAGCTATTGGCACTGAACACCACGGCAAGCACCGTGACAACAGCGGCGACAGGTGCGACAGGTGCAGCGCCGACTGCGCCAATTCCACAGCTATTTTTAAATCAGACCGACAAGTTCGTACCTGATATTAATAAGTTTTACTTTGCACTCTCCCCCGCGCAGGAAGCTGCCGACGCCGCCACTCGCATGTACCAAGATGGCGTGACCATGCCACTATTGCTCGCCAGCAACGATGCCATAGGTAAACGTATGGCCGAGAGCTTTATTCAGGCGTGGAAGAAAAAGAGTGATACTCCCATCGAAGTCTATTACTACGATGGCGGTGACAAAATGCGAACCACAGTACAAGATGCCCTTGGCGTACGCGATAGCCAAGAACGCATAGCGCGCATTAAAGAACTCTTAGGCAACTCAGTACAGGCCGATTTTCGCTCGCGCCAAGATATCGATGCCATTTATATGATCTCGACGCCGCAGGAGTTAACCCTGCTAAAAGCCTTTATCGATGTCAACTTTAGCGTCTTTACTCAGCCAGTGCCTTTGTACACATCTAGCCGTAGCCGTATCGATAATGAATCGAGCCAAACTGCGCAGGATTTAAATAACTTAACCATGAGTGATGCCCCTTGGCTAATGCAAAATAGCGAAGAAAACCTGATGGTTAATACCCTATGGTCAGGCTGGAATAACGGTCAAAAACGCTTGTTTATCATGGGTTATGACGCAATGGATTTGATCAGCAAACTCGCCCAAATGCGCTCATTCCCTGGCTTCCAGTTTAATGGCCGTAGCGGTGTCTTATCGGTTAATCCCGATGGAGTTCTCAACCGCCAATTGAGCTGGGGACGTTATCAGAGAGGCAGTTTTCGTCAACTATGACACCTGGACAGCAGGCAGAAACACTCGCCCAACGTTACCTTGAACAACAAGGGTTAACTTTTGTCGAGCGCAATGTCCGCTATCCCTTCGGTGAAATTGATTTAGTGATGCGCCATCAGAAGTATTGGGTTTTTGTTGAGGTGAAATTCCGCTCGGCAAACCAATTTGGTGGCGCATTACAGGCATTGAGCAAGGCCCAAATCGGTCGAATTCGTAAGGCTGCCAGCCATTATTTGCAAATTCAACGACTCGACGTCCCCTGCCGTTTTGATGTTATCGCCATGGATGAAGGGCAAATCCATTGGCTGGTCGATGCCTTTTGAACGTGACAGATGAATTATTTTTTAACGCTTATGCCTCAACTCCCCAGTGGAAATATGGCATGATAGCAACACTTTATCCTGAAAGGATGTATCCATGTTAGAACGCATTAAAGACAGCTTTACTGAATCTATCCAGACTAAAATCGATGCAGCCGAAGCACTGCCAGAATCCATCGCCAAAGCGGCCGAAATGATGGTGCACTGTCTTTTGGGCGGCAATAAAATCCTCGCCTGTGGCAACGGCGGCAGTGCCGGCGATGCGCAGCACTTCTCGGCCGAGCTATTAAACCGCTACGAGATTGAGCGTCCACCATTGCCAGCCATTGCCCTGTCAACCGACACATCGACCATCACAGCCATTGCGAATGACTATAGCTATAATGAGATTTTCTCAAAGCAAATCTTAGCCTTAGGTCAACCTGGTGACATTCTACTGGCCATCTCCACCAGCGGTAATTCTGGCAACGTGATCAAAGCCATGGAAGCGGCTCTCAGCCGCGATATGACCATAGTCGCCCTCACGGGTAAAGATGGCGGCGCGATGGCGGGCTTATTGAGTGTTGGCGATGTAGAAATCCGTGTGCCTTCCAATGTCACGGCCCGTATTCAAGAAGTGCATCTGCTGGTGATCCATTGCCTGTGTGACAATATCGACCGCACGCTTTTCCCACAGGATGAGCAACAATGAGGCACGTTGCCCCGTTATTAATGGTTTGCTTGCTGCTGCAGGGCTGTGCTGGTGCCGTTATGGTGGGCGCAGTGGGCGGCGCTGTGATGGCCAATGATGAGCGTACCGTAAAAACTCAGCTCGATGACACCAACACGGATTTTAAGATCACTAGCGCACTGCTGGAGCAAGAAGATCTTAAAAAACTCACCAATATCACGGGTGTATCGGTGAATGGCAATGTGCTTATGATAGGCCAAGCTCCAAACTCTATGCTCAGGGACAAGGCGATTAAAGTCGTGCAGGATCTTAAGCTTGGCGGCAAGATCCACAATCAAATCCGTATCGGTAATCCCACCTCCTTTACTACCCGCAGCAATGACACTTGGGTCACGACTAAGGTAAAGGGGCGCATGCTCAACGAGAAAGATTTGGATGTTACCCGCATCAAAGTGATCACTGAAAATGGAGAGGTCTTCCTGCTTGGGCTTATCCACCGCTCACAGGCAGATTTAGCCGTCGATATCGCCCGTAATACTGCGGGCGTGCGTAAAGTGGTTAAAGTCTTCGAATACGTCGAATAATCTCGGTTAAGCCTAAGCGATTAACGCTTAGGCTCGCCCTCTACGCCCTCAATCGCTAAGGGCTCGGCTCGCAAACGCTCGATAACCTTAGGCTGCTGGGCCAATAGCATTCCTATCCAAGGTAAAAATAACGACGGTAATACAATTAACGCGGCACCGACCCAACTCAAGCTATCCAGCCATTCATCGAACAGCAACCAACCCAAAAATACGATAAATAACAATCCAGTATATTCCGCTATCGCAATATCACTCGCCTGCGCCTTACGGTAAGCAAGCACGCAAAACCAATGGTAAATTAATAAAAATGCGTTGCTGAGTAAGGCTATACCGAGTAATCCCCAACTCATCCCCTGCAAGCCTTGGAAGGCGGCGATCAATAATGTGGCCGGAATGCCGAGCAAGTTATACAGCATAAGGGTGAGCACTGGATGCTCAGTATTTGGCACCTTTTTTAAGGTAAGTTGATTCACCGCAAAGGTAAAAGCCGAAAACAATACCGCCAGACCAAACCAATTCATCTCGCTTGGGCGCAGGATAATCAAGATCCCAACGAAGCCCAATAAGGCGCAGATGACCTGCCCAGTGGTAATGCGTTCCTTAAGAAACCAATAGCCCATTAGCATAATCATCAAGGGCGCCGAGTAAAACAACGAACTCACAGTGGCGAGCGGCAGCGCCATTAAACCGATAATTAAAAATAGCGCGCCAACTGAGCCTATGTTGGCACGCCAAAGGTGAACTGAAATATGTGTGGTCATTGGCCTTTGCGCATATAGCCACACGGGCAACAACATGAATACTGAACAGATTTGCCTTACGAGCAGAAAAGTGGCGGCATTAGCATCGTCCGGTAACCACTTGATCGATACATCGTAGAATGCGCTAAATAGATTACCCACTATCAATAAAATCAAACCGATAACTATAGGGCGCTGCATTTTATAACATCCATAAATTTCAATGGCTGCATGATAGAGCCCACAAAAGGTAAGCTGAAATGATGCTTTCTCATACTGAATGAATTAAATTCATACTAAATTTTTTATATATTGAAAAACATGAGAAAACTTCCTCCATTACGCGCACTACAGGTCTTTGAGGCCGCCGCGAGACAAGCCCACTTCTCTAAAGCGGCGGATGAACTGTGCATCACCCAAAGCGCGGTATCCCACCAAGTGCGGGTACTGGAAGAATATTTTGCGGAACAACTCTTTGACCGACAAGGCCGTAAGCTACAACTCACCCCAAAGGGCCAGAGTTTATTTATTGAGTTAGAACGCATTTTCAATGAATTAGGCGATCTCAACCTTAAGCTGCGTGATACGCCCAACCAGCAACTCTGTTTAGCCGTATATAGCTCATTTGCGGTTAAGTGGTTGATACCGCGCCTAACCGATTTTCGTCGCCAATATCCGAGTGTTAAAATCCGCCTCGAAATGATCACCCAAGATCCCGACTTAAGCACTAGCTCCGCGGATATCTTTATCGCCAGCAAGCTGAATCTACGGGGATATTGGCAACAATTGCTGCATAAGGAGCGTTTAATCCCCGTCTGTAGTCCCACTCTTTATCCTAAATGGCGTGACATCAGCCTAGATAATTTTCAGCAGCAAGCTTTACTGGTTGTGGATGAAGGGCCGCTCGGACTCGACTGGCGCAAGTGGTCATCGGCCCATACGATTCCGCTCAATAATGAGCAGCAACATATATTTAGCCACATAGTGATGGCGATTGAAGCCGCGATTGCGGGCCAAGGTGTCGCACTCGCTCCCGATTTTATGGTGGCGGGAGATATTGCAACCGGACGACTGGTTGCAGTGAATCTACCCGATGTGCATACAGGGTTTGAATTTACCTTCTTCTGTAAACAACGCCGCCTATCGGAACCTGCGATTGCCGCCTTCTCCTCTTGGCTAAAATCCCAGGCCCAAGCCTAAGATGAACTGACAGGCACAAAAAAGCCGACGCGAACGTCGGCTTAGTTTATCGATATCGATTGATTAGACTAATAAACCTATCTTCTCGTAGACTTTCTTCAGCGTCACTTCGGCGCGTGCCTGTGCATTCTCGGCGCCCGCTTTCATCACTTGATCTAAGTAAGCGCGATCGGCACGAATTGCGCGGTAACGCTCTTGCAGTGGCTCTAACATGCCCACAACCGCTTCACCGGCTGCAACCTTTAAATGGCCGTACATCTTGCCTTCGAACTCGGCTTCTAGGCTGGCGATGCTTTGACCCGTCACGCCCGACATTAGGCTCAGCAGGTTAGAAACGCCCGGCTTATTGTCAAAATCGAAACGCACGACTGGCGGCTCATCGCTATCTGTCATGGCTTTTTTCAGCTTTTTCAGCACGGATTTGGGATCTTCTAGCAGGCCGATAACGTTGTTACGATTTTCGTCCGACTTAGACATCTTCTTCAGCGGCTCCTGCAGCGACATCACCTTAGCGCCATGTTCGGGAATAAACGGCTCAGGAATAGTGAAAGTATCGCCATAGGCATTGTTAAAGCGAGTCGCGATATCACGTGTTAACTCAAGGTGTTGCTTCTGATCTTGGCCAACTGGGATTTCGTTCGCTTGATACAGCAGAATATCCGCCGCCATCAGCACAGGGTAACCAAACAGACCCACGTTGATGTTGTTAGCGTGCTTTTGTGACTTATCCTTAAACTGAGTCATGCGGCTCAACTCGCCCATTTGGGTGTAGCAGTTTAATGCCCAGCCTAATTGGGTGTGCTGCGGCACCTGTGACTGGATAAACACTGTACTCTTTTTAGGATCGACGCCACAGGCCAAATACAGGGCTAAAGTATCTAAACAGGCTTCGCGTAGCGCCTTAGGATCTTGGCGCACGGTAATGGCATGCAAGTCGACCACACAATAGAGGCAGTCGTGGCTATCTTGCATCGCAACCCATTGACGCAATGCACCCATGTAGTTACCTATGGTTAATTCGCCGGACGGCTGTGCACCGCTGAGTACTATGGGTTTGGTCATTACGTCATTGCTCCACTATCTATAAATAAAAAGAATCTATTAAATTAACGCTTTGTTGGATTTATCCAGTTCAAAATATCGTTAAATTGCTCGCAGACGGCATCTGGGCCAGCGAGCCCAATATCTTCACCGTAGTTGTAGCCATAGGTCAAGCCGATTGATGCAACACCTGCCGCTTTCGCCGCTAAAATGTCATTTTTAGAGTCGCCAACCATCAATAACTCGGCTTTATCTAACTGCCATTCCTTCAGCAGATGCTGCAGCGGTAAAGGATCAGGCTTCATCTTCGCAAGAGAATCACCGCCTAATACTAAGCTGAAAAAGCCATTTATGTTAAAGGCCTCGAGCAAAGGTAACGTGAAGCGGTAGGGTTTATTGGTGACAACGGCCAGCTTAAAGCCTGCATCAAACAAGGTTTGCAGCACTTGATGGACGTCGCTATACAGCGCACTGTGTTTCTCAAGGTTCTCTTGATAATGATGCATAAAAACTGGCATAGCCGCATCGAGTGCCGCCTGCTCGACCTCGGCACCGAGTGCATTGGTCATGGCGCGGCGCATCAACATCTCGGCGCCGTTACCAACCCAAGTGCGCACTTGGGTCTCTGAGCAAGTTGCCAAGCCTAATTCGGCTAAAGCTTCCTGGGTAGCAACGGTAAGATCGGGTACGCTATCGATAAGGGTGCCATCGAGATCAAATGCGATGGCTTTAATCTGCTCCCACATATCCTAAGCCCCAACTTTAGCCAGTTCGGCACGCATTTCATCCACTACGGCTTTGTAATCTGGCTTGCCGAAAATGGCCGAACCCGCGACAAACATATCCGCACCCGCCGCCGCGATTTCAGCGATATTATCGACCTTAACGCCACCATCGACTTCTAAACGAATGTCGAAACCACTGGCATCGATACGCGCACGTACTTGGCGCAGCTTATCTAAAGTTGAAGGAATAAAAGATTGACCACCAAAGCCAGGATTCACTGACATCAAGAGGATCACATCGAGTTTATCCATCACATGGTCAAGATAATGCAGCGGAGTCGCAGGGTTAAAGACTAAGCCCGCCTTACAGCCTGATTCTTTGATCAGCTGCAGTGTGCGATCAACATGCTCTGAGGCTTCAGGGTGGAAGGTAATAATAGACGCGCCGGCTTTAGCAAAATCAGGCACGATACGGTCGACCGGTTTCACCATCAGATGCACATCGATATCGGCGGTGATGCCATAATCACGCAGGGCTTTACATACCATAGGGCCAATCGTCAGGTTAGGCACATAGTGATTATCCATCACATCAAAATGCACTACGTCAGCGCCCGCATCTAACACGGCTTTAACGTCATCCCCTAAACGGGCAAAATCGGCGGATAAAATTGATGGAGCAATTAAGAATGGACGCATAACACACTCGCTGCAAATGGATAAAAAGTGCCTCATTTTACCCTTAGCGGCGTTAAGCCTCTATAGTCGAAGCCACATTTATGACGATTCGTCTCACGCTAAATGCCCGTAAAACATTACATATGGGGCCTTATTGTATGAATATGTCATCACTAGGCCAGGGTAGAGGCTAAATTATGCGAAGAAATGAGCGCTGATTGATAAATTATTGTTCATAAACTAAGCGGATTTGTTATACTCGAGTCGCTAATGTGCACCTAGAAGATTTCAAGGGAAGTATCATGAAAGTGCGGTTAACTCGGTTTTCTCACATTTTAGGCTCGGTGACCTTTAAGTCATCCATGATGTTGGCGTTTACTGCAGTGGTAGTCGCCACCTTAGCGTTTGGTGTTGAAAAACTAACAGTAAGCACTGATAACACTGCCTGCGCATGCAGTAGCGAAGCCCGCTACAACAATACGTTACCTAGCAGTCACCCCAATAATCGCTGTGCCAATCAAGCCCAAGCGTTAAGCTGGAAAACTTGGCTCACGGGCAAGAATCGCTCGAGTCAGTTTCATTTCGTCGATCTACTTGAGCTGTTACACGGTCATCAAGATAAACCTATTGATGATATGAAACCCACCAACTCACAACTTTCCTATTAATGTTTGGCCGCATCTGGCAGGTTTTCTACAGCACCTTAGCCGCTTTTTTCGGGGTGCAATCCAGTGAGAATCGCCAAAAGGATTTCCAAACTCATTCGCCACTCCCCTATATCATTATGGGGATTATGTTAGCGATAACCTTAGTCGTCAGTTTGATATTACTTGTTAGTCAGATACTTAGCTAAATATCTTCATCAAAGATTAACCCACAAAACTCATTCATCCTGCAGATCATAGTTTTCATCGTACAAGGCCATTAGCTCATCCACTTTATTGCGGCCATTGCCATTTTGGCTGATATTACGTTGCACTTGGATCTTTGCGAGGTGGGCGCCACGATATAACTCCCGCGTTAAGGGGATATCATGGTTACTGATCAGCACAGGGATGCCGCGCTCCAGCGCCGTATGGCGGGAATGGCGAGCGAGTAAGGCCTGATCATCTAAACTAAAACCCGCACCGACATAGGTCGTAAAGCTGGCGGTTGTCGATAATGGCGCATAGGGGGGATCACAATAAATAACATCGCCAGTACGAGTCTGCTCAAATGCTTGCTCGTAACCAATACACTTAAATTCTGCATTTTGTGCTTTTTCTGAAAAGGCCCAAATTTCCTTCTCAGGAAAGTAAGGTTTTTTGTATGAACCGAAGGGCACATTGAAACCACCCTTGCGGTTATAACGGCATAAGCCATTAAAACCATGACGGTTTAAATACAGGAAATACACAGCACGCTGGAAAGGATCGCGACATTTGTTAAAGTCGCTACGTACCCGGTAGTAGGCTTCCTTTTGGTTCATTTCATCGACGAATAGCTTTTTAGCCGCGTCGATATACTCGGCAGGCCTTTCCTTCACTATTTTGTACAGTTCAATCAGATCTTCATTGATATCGCAGAGCAAATAGCTGGGATAGTCGGTATTTAAGAATACGGAACCCGCGCCCACAAACGGCTCAACCAAACGGTCGCCTGCGGGTAAGTAGTTTGCCAACTCATCCACCAGTTTAAATTTTCCACCAGCCCATTTAAGGAAGGCTCTATGTTTTTTTATCATTTAACTTGATGAATGCCGACAAAAATAAAGGCCATGATTGTACTCTGTTTATTCTGAGATTTCACGATTTGGGTGTGTTTCTTGTAACTGATACGCCCCCAATTCGGTCCATTTTCTTACCCAAAGTGAGTCAAGACGATACTGTTTGGTTAACTTAGCCGCAGCCTCATGGGCCAATTTGCTATCACTGTAGTTACCCGCCAGTACAACCCAAAGATGCTTATACTTTGCGACTCGCACATCTTCTGCCTCTTCAAGCATTTTAAGGGTTTTATGTAGTGAATCTAATTGCGAAATCGTCGCAATCTGTATGGTATAACCCTTAGTGGGTTTCTGGAGTGGTGTAACCTGCGCCGACGTAATATCGGTTTTTGGTGCGGTATCGGCGCTATCTAACGGATTTGCGGCCTTAGTTTGTTCGAGCTGGGATTCTTCGAGCTTAGCGCCTTCAAGCTGGGGCGAATCTAAAGTGGTCGCGGGCTCAACATTCTCGGCTTTACTGCTCGCCTCATCGACGGGTAGCTCAGTCGCCGCATCTGATTCAGCCTGAGGTTGCTCACCATGAAAATCAGCCAGGGGATCCGCTTCGATTGTATCGAGCCGTTGTTGAGAAAGTTTAAATGACTCTGAACGCTGATGAAAATAAGCCGCCAACCGCTGCTGACCTAGAGCTAAAAATGCGGGCGAGTCAATTGCTGGGTAAGTGACTAGACTAGGCTGTGGTTCTGGAATAAGTGGCCGAGTAACAGCAAACCAAATCACCAACGCCACCAACACACTCACAACGCTGATGGAGACTATTTTATATCGCGTCCACAATGATTTTTTTTCTGGCTGACCATGGAGTGCCAATTCGAGCAGATTAACCACCTCTTGAGGTGTTCCTGTCTGTTTTTCGAGTTGAGCGCGCACTATATCCCTAGGAGTAAAAGGATTTTGATCACTACACCTTAGCAAGGTCTGATACAAAGCCTCACGCTCGGGAAGACTCAGCGGCTCAATGCTCACGGGCAGCACCTGTCGCCTTAATGACTCAGGCAACTGTGACAATAACTCCGCTAAAAATGCGGGCGGCACTGCCAAGGTCACGGCGATATTCTTACCCGCACATTGGATCTGATTGAGAATGATGCACTCGGCCCACAACTCTTTAGAAAGCAGATGGGCATCGTCGATGATGATATGCAGGGGCTTGGTTTGTGTGGATGCCACCCGCAATAAGGTTTCTGCGAGGGGAATTTCGTCGTCAAAAATGGGGGAAGAGATCAACTGCACTAAAATTTTACGGCGAATTTCAGCATTATCGGCATGCATAGGACAGATCACTAATGCCGCATTTGACTCGTCAAAATCGGTCGCTAATGCGGTTACGAGTGTGGTTTTACCTGAACCTTGGCCACCAGAAAGCACCAGCAGCTGATCGCTGTAACTGGCACTATGATGTAACCTTTGTACGAGGGCTTCCTGCGAAGGAAGTAAGACCAAACCCTGAAACGTCACTCGCCCACCACACCATGCTTATGCGCAGCGGATAACCTGTTCGAGGGTAGATTCAGGGACTTGACTAAATACGTCCGCTTGACCAATTGCCGTCGGGAGTACGAGTCGAATCTGACCGCCTAACACTTTTTTATCGCGTCGCATATGTTGAATGAAACTGTCGAAACCCATAGATTCCGGCGCACTCACGGGAAGATCGAAGGCTTGTAGTAATTGCACAATACGACAAACAATTGACTCATCAATCAATCCCAATGATCTAGCCGTTTGAGCAGCAAGGACCGTGCCAGCCGCAACGGCTTCGCCATGCAACCAATTGCCATAGCCCATCTCAGCTTCAATGGCATGCCCAAAGGTATGGCCTAGATTCAATAAAGCACGCACACCCTGCTCAGTTTCATCTTGGCTCACCACATCAGATTTGATCTCACAGCAGCGGGAAATTGCATACACTAGCGCCTCAGTGTCTAAGCGCTTGAGGGCTTGCACGTTATTCTCAAGCCATTGAAAAAATTCACCATCCCACATGATGCCATACTTAATCACTTCAGCCATACCGGCAGCAAACTCACGGGCTGGTAAAGTCTGTAAACATAGGGTATCGATCAATACGAGTTGCGGCTGATAGAAGGCCCCAATCATATTTTTGCCTAGGGGATGATTAACCGCTGTTTTACCGCCGACGGAAGAATCCACCTGCGACAATAGGGTTGTAGGAATTTGAATAAAATCGACCCCACGCTGATAACATGCGGCAGCAAATCCCGTCATATCACCAATCACGCCGCCACCCAAAGCCACCAGCACTGAATCTCGACCATAGTTTCGCTGCAATAATGCGGTGAAAATAGTGTCTAAATGCGCTAAGTCTTTGAATTGTTCGCCATCGGGGAGGATTACGCTCTCTACCTCACCAAACGAAGCCATCGTTTCTTGTATCTGCTTAAGATACAAAGGCGCGACAGTTTCATTGGTGACGATAAGAATACGTTTTTTAAGCAGGTAGCGAGACAAAGTCTCGCCATCACTCATCAAACTCTGGCCAATATAAATGGGATAACTACGTATACCTAAATCAACCTGAATTTGCTTCATCATTCTGCTTAGAAACCTAATTTCTCAATGATCTGATTTGCAACGATCTTTGCACTTTGATCATCGGTTTTAACGATCACATCGGCAATCTCTTCGTACAACGGGTTACGGATTTCAGCAAGACTCTCCAATACTTCTCTTGGGTCATCCACTTGCAATAATGGGCGTCGCTTGTCCCTCTGAGTACGAGCGACCTGTTTGTCGATAGTGGTTTCCAAATACACCACAATGCCACGCGCAGATAGATGATTACGGATATCTTTGCTCTGTACTGAACCACCACCGGTGGCAAGGACGATACCTTGTTTTTCAGACAGATCAGCAATAACCTGAGCTTCACGACGACGGAAGCCTTCTTCACCTTCGACGTCAAACACCCAAGCAATATCAGCACCTGTGCGTTGTTCAATCTCTTGATCTGAATCGTGGAATTCTAAATGCAGCATTTGCGCCAGATGGCGACCAATTGTGCTTTTACCTGCGCCCATAGGGCCTACCAGAAAAATATTACGTTTTTCAGCCATTTCTTGTACGTCTGAATCTTATTGAAAAGTATGCCTATATCGACTCATGATCAAGCCGACCTATATGTTACCTTGCTCTTATGAGACTTGACCGTGGATTATCTCAGTTTAAGGTCTACTATGGCAAGTCATGCGCGCTATTTATCTAAGAATTGTATTTCAGACATCATAAAGCCAGCAAGGGCTGCTGGCTTTATTCAATGTACAACAAATGATTAGAGCTTCTCATCCACGATCTTGGGTGTCACGAAAATCAGCAGCTCCTGGCGTTCATTTTTGTCTGTTGTGCTCCTAAACAAGAAACCAACCAGTGGAATATCACCCAAAACAGGCACTTTACTAACACGACTAATTAAGTTTTGTTGGTAAATCCCCCCCAGAACGATAGTTTCTCCGTTATCGACGAGCACTTGAGTACCGATACGCTGAGTGTCAATCGCCACCGCAGGCCCTGTTGGCGTATCTACGGTTTTACCCTGCGAATCCTGAGTAATTTCAAGATCAAGAATCACTCGATTATCGGGAGTAATTTGCGGTGTCACCCTTAGGGAAAGCACCGCTTTTTTGAAGGTGACCGACGTCGCACCACTTGAAGTGGATTGCACGTAGGGGATCTCGACACCCTGTTCAATATAAGCCGATTTTTGGTTAGAGGTGGTAATACGAGGGCTAGCAATAATCTCCCCTTTATTTTCTTGCTCTAACGCACTTAATTCCAAATCAAGAATGGTACCGTCCGCCAATTTAGCGACATGGAAGGCAATACTCGTTGGGTTCGTCACCGCGGCGGGCAAGTTAACATTCAAACGATCATTTATGGAGGGGACTGTGCCATTGGCGATACTTTCAGCGCCTTCAAGCGAACCTGAAGTCCCTTTGGTTCCCTGCTGGTCGGTAACTCCCCAGCGAATACCTAAGTCTTCCGAAACGTCATCTTTTACCGTCACCATACGAGATTCAATCAACACTTGGCGGATGGGGATATCGAGCACTTCGACTAAGCGATGAATATTCTCTATGGTCTCAGCGGTATCCTTTACTAGCACAGTGTTCGTACGCTCATCGACCGCAACGGAACCTCGAGGAGACAATAAACTCGAATCCGCGCTCTTTAACAACTCAGCTATATCTATCGCTTTGGCATAATTGATCTGCAAATATTCAGAATAAAGTGGCTCAAGCTCCTTCACTTCCTGTTGATTCTTAAGATTTTGGCTCTCACGAATCGCAAGCTCTTCACTCGGAGCCACCATCAAAATATTACCTTCGATGCGCTTATCTAATCCCTTAGTCTGTAGAATCAAATCCAACGCTTGATCCCATGGCACATCGTCTAGTCTTAGGGTGATATCCCCTTCAACCGTATCACTGGTCACAAGGTTAAAATTGTTATAATCGGCAATAATCTGCAATACCGTTCGAACGGAAATACTTTGGAAGTTAAGTGATAGGGTTTTACCGTTATATTTTTTATCTTCTTTCGTTGTCGCAACCCGCTCAACTTTGTTGATTGAGAGCCTAAACAGCTTATCTTCCTGTTTATAGTTGAACTCATAATTGCCAGCAACATCAATCAAGATCCGTGTCGTTAAATCTTCTTTGAAAGTTTCGAAACTCTTTACTGGCGTAGAGAAGTCTTGCACATCCATGACATAGAGTAAGTCACTCTTAATGTCTGTGTTATAGAGTTGTACCTCTAACTTAGCGCCAATTTGTTCAACGTTGACAGCCACTGAGCGGTTATTTAGAGAAACTAATAACTCTCCGCCCCCCTTGTCATTGCGCCGAAAATCGATATTACTGACACTATTAACGAAGGGATTGTCCGTATTCGCCTGCGTTCCCGCGACATTATCATTGATGGTTAAACGATAGGAATTCCCAACCACAGCGCCCTGATAGGGTTTTACCTTAGATAAACCTAAGGCGACTTTAAGGCTTGTATCTTGCTGCGTAGTGGTTATTTCATTCACGCCCACTTGATTAATAGGTAGGCGGTCTTTAGATAAGCCAGAAATGCTATCACCAAAGGTTAATACCAATTCTGCTGGCGCAGCATTGGAATCGATGACTGGCGGTGTCACCGCCTCTTCAAAGACCAGTTCAACCTCTAATTGGTGATCGACCAAGGCATGGTATTTGACATCTAATAATCGATTTGCCGCAAAACTCGACGGCAAAACTCCAAATACCAATGCGATCCCAATAACAGACTTGACCAAGCCTGAAGATATTAACGGGATTTTTATCGCGGCAGAAGATTTCATTATTCCCTCATCCTTCGCTCGTTATTCTCCAGAAAGAACTATGCTGTTTGATCGCTCGGACCAACAACCAGAACCATCTGGAATTAATTCTATTACTTCAACACTCTGTGAAGTCACTTTAACTATGCGGCCATTAAATAAACCTAAGTACTCGCCCACTCCCATCCGATATACGCTACCATCATTGGTCTCTACGAGTGCCCAAGTCATATCGGCGTCTTTCAAAGTGCCACGCATTTTCAGGTTATCTAACGCATAGGTTTCTAATCGTCCCTTACGACGTTTCAAATCCGGTTGTAAGCAATTTTTGCTGGTATCAATCACTTCTTCCGTTAATTCTCGAGAAGGTGGAACAAAGGGACTACGCATTAATTCTGCCTGATAGGCAAAATGTTCAAACTTGGGTGGCTCTTTCAAGGGTGGAATATGGGCCACATGTTGCGCTTTCGTTGTAGTAACAAATAGCTCTAAATCACTACGATCGCCAACACAACCCATTAAAAAAAGACTAAATGCCAATAAAGGTAAGAGTTTCATTATTTCTTCCCCTTTTGATTGGCAGGCTTTTCAGGGGGCAGCTCAGCACCTTCTTTAAAGCGATACGTCTTAGCTAAGATGTCCATAGCTAAGTTACCAGCCTCATCTCGTTTAATCGTAAAATCGTGCAAACTGACAATTCGAGGCAACTTTGCAACACCACTCACCATATTACCGATTTGATGATAATCCCCTGTCACTGACATTTTAATCGGGAATTCAATATAAAAATCCCGTTCAATTTCAGTCTCCCAATTTAAACTTTTGATACGTAAACCCGCATCAGTGGCGGCAAAGGTTAAATCGTCGAGTAATCCCGGCATTTCATTTTCAGAGGGCAGCATCTTCAGCAGTTCAGCAAACTGCTCTTCCATGATGGCTAATTGCTCACGGTAGAGTTTTAAGTTGGCTGCGAGTTGATACTTATTCTTAAAGTCATCCCGTAACTGCACTTCTTTATTTTGTTCCGCGTTATAAACATCTATTGCATCGGACACAACCAGAAAATAACCCGCAGCAAACACACAGAGTGCCAATAAAATTGCGAAAAAGGTTTTAACCTGATTAGGCCAAGCGCCAATATTTTCGAAGTCGATATCATTAAACTGACTTAGATCGAGTTTCATTTACTCGCTCCTTTTGCCGCTTTTGCAGGCTCTTCAACGATAGCGCCTTTGATGCTCACCCTTAAACTAAAGCGTTGCAATTGCCTTAACTCATCTTCTTGAGTCACGATAGATTGCATATTGGGATCCGTTAGCCACTCGGAAGCTTTAACCTTACGCATCATATTTGCGACGTTATTGTTGGACTCGCTGCGGCCTTCAATCAGCAATAGGCTCCCTTTCTTCTCAAGATTTGAAAGGTATATCCCAGGTGGGACAATGCGCACTAATTCATCCAACACATGGGTAGGTAAATTACGTGATTGTTGAAGGTTGAGAATAATTTCCGTTCGACGCTCGATGTCTTTCTTACGTTCAGTGATTTTTTTAATTTCGGCAATTTGCCTTTCGAGTAACTGTATTTCCGATTGCAGATAAGCATTACGCCCCCTTTGCTCATCGGTCATCATTTCCAGTAAGGAAAGCGCCACGTACACTAAAATGGCAGAGCCTAAAAATACAGCGGCCAATATACCAATGTAATCACGTTTCTGTTTTTCTCTTGCCTCTTCACGCCAGGGAAGCAGGTTTATGTTCGCCATTGACCGTAGCTCCTCAGCGCTAAGCCACAAGCAACCATATATTTGCTGATGTTAGGTTGCAGGATATTTTTTACCGATTCGTCTGCGTGCAAACATCCTTGAAAAGGATCCGCAATAATAGTGTGAACACCTAATTCATTGGCCAATAAATTAGCCATGCCTTCCAGTTTAGATGTTCCGCCACATAATACGAGGTAATCGACTTTATCTTTTCCACTCGAAGTACAATAAATTTGCAAGGTACGTTTAATCTGCTGTAACAACTGCGCTTGGAAGGGAGATAACACTTCAAACATGTAATTACGCGGCAAATCACCTTCAATCTTGGCTTTTTCAGCTTGCTCGTAGGACATGCCATAAAAAGATAAAATCGACTGCGTAAATAACTCACCACCAAAGGCCTGTTCACGGATAAAGGTGGTTTCACCGGACTCAACTACACAGAAAGTGGTCATGTTGGCACCGATATCGACCATGGCAACGGCTTTCTGTCGAGCGCCTTCGGGCAGTTGACCTAGCACTAATTCGACCGCACGTCCTAGGGCATAGCCTTCAACATCAACGACTTTTGTTTCGAGTTCGACCTCATCTAAGGCATCGACCCTCACATCGATATTATCGGTACGGCAAGCACTGAGCAGCACATCGACCTTAGAAGGATCTGTGCTGTTAACATTCAAGGTTTCAAAATCAATGCTGACTTCATCGAGGGAATAGGGAATAAGGTTGTCGGCCTCAATCTCAATCTGCGCCTCCATTTCTTCTTCGCTAAGCGAAGCGTCCATGTAGATCACTTTGGTCATGACCGCCGAACCCGATACCGCGACCGCAGCGTATTTTACCGATTTAGGTAAAGTTCGCTTTATTTGCCTTAAACATTCGACAACGGCATCGGCATCACGAATATCATGATCGTTAATAGCTCCCTTTTTTACGGGAACCGCTGCATGACTTAATATTTTGTATCCATCAGCAGTCTTACTCAGCAAAATGGCCTTAACTTCGTGGGAACCGATATCGATTCCAACCATCTGCGGAGCCTGACGCTTCCATAAATTTGAAAGCATAATCCGTTGTCACTTTATTATTTGTATTTCAGTAAAAGAGATTAGCACAAAATCAACTCGTTAAACGTATTTGTATAGAATGTTTCAAGATTTTACAAATGCTATTTTAGTGCTATCACGTTTTTGCTTCACCAAGACGTGCGCGCCTTATATACTGTCGCACTTAACTGAACATTAGGATCAATTTAGGTGAAGTGGTTAAAACGTATTGTTATAGCTCTATTCAGTCTAGCCCTTCTGGGCGTAGGCGCCATTGTTGCAGCATACTTTTATGTTTTGCCGGACCTACCGGATGTTTCAACACTAAAAAATGTGCAATTACAAACACCTTTGCGCATTTATAGCAGTGACGGCAAACTGATCTCTCAGTTTGGTGAGAAGCGCCGTATTCCATTAAAGCTAGATGAAGTGCCTAAACCTTTGCTGCAAGCTTTCCTTGCAACGGAAGATGCACGCTTCTATGAGCATGGCGGTATTGATCCTGTCGGCGTCCTGCGTGCCGCGATCGTGATGCTGACGACGGGAGAGAAAAAGCAAGGTGCGAGTACCATCACAATGCAGGTGGCGCGTAACTTCTTCCTTACCCGCGATAAAACGATTATTCGTAAAGTGAAAGAAATTTTTATTTCCTATCACATCGAACAATTACTCACCAAAGACGAAATCCTCGAGCTATACGTTAACCGAATTTACTTAGGTCAACGGGCCTACGGTGTGGGGGCCGCCGCACAGGTGTATTTTGGTAAGAATGTGCAGGATCTCAGCCTCTCAGAAATGAGCCTGATTGCGGGTTTGCCTAAGGCACCTTCGACTCTTAATCCTATTACTTCGCCTTCGCGCGCATTGGCTCGCCGAAATGTCGTTTTAATGCGGATGAATGAAGTGGGCTATATCAATCAAGCTGAATATGAAGCCGCTTTGCAAGAACCTTTAGTCGCTAAGTACCATGGCGCCGAAATTGATCTCTACGCCCCTTATATTTCAGAGATGGCACGGGATTATATGGTGCAGAAGTATGGTGAAGAAGCAGCCTACACCAATGGCTACAACGTCTACACGACGATTTCTTCAGATCTTCAACTCCTCGCCCAGCAAGCTTTGCGTAATAACGTCTACGCCTACGATGAACGCCATGGCTACCGCGGCCCTGCAGCGGTCCTTTGGACGGATGTCAAACCTGATAACGCCCAAATCCAAGCCGAACTCGCCAAGATAGTCCCAGTGCAGGAGTTACAACCTGCGGCGGTATTAAGTATCGACGGTCAACAGGCCAAGGTACTCACAGCGAAAGGTGAAACAAAAATCATCGAGTGGGATGGGCTTAAGTGGGCGCGCAAATTTATTACCGATAAACGCCAGGGCGCTGTGCCTAAGTCCGCCGCCGATATGCTCAATGTCGGTGAACGCATTTGGATCCGCAATAACGGCCAGCATTTGCAGTTGTCCCAAGTGCCCGAAGTTGCCAGCGCCACCGTATCGCTCGATCCCTATAATGGTGCCATTCGAACCTTAGTGGGGGGTTATAGTTTTAGCCAGAGCCAATATAACCGCGTGACTCAGGCCAAGCGTCAATTAGGTTCAAATATCAAGCCTTTCATCTATGCCGCGGCATTAGAAAAAGGTTTTACCCTCGCAACCTTAATTAACAACGCGCCGATCAACAAACCCGACATTAGCCAAGGCACCGCATGGCGCCCTAAAAACTCGCCCGATATCTACGGTGGTCCAACTCGCCTACGTGTGGGGTTAGCACAGTCGATCAACGTAATGTCGGTACGGGCCATGCGCCATATTGGTTTAGATGCTGCCATTGGCAAACTCACCAAATTTGGCTTTGACCCTAATGACTTACCGCGTAACGAATCTTTAGCCTTAGGTTCCCCTTCGGTCACGCCTCTGCAAGTCGCTACCGCCTTTAATGCGTTTGCTAATGGCGGCTTCTTAGTGGAACCCTTCTATATTGAGCGTGTAGAAGACTCCTATGGCAATGTGATTGAAAGAGCCAATCCGACGTTGGCCTGTAAACCCAATGGGGCTACGGCGCAGTCTTCAGACGAAGTGATGGCTTTTGGTGACAACAACTTAGCCGCTGAAGCGCCTGTGGCGCAGTGCTTTGAACAGACGGGGCGTTTTGCACCACAAATTATTTCCGAGCAAACCGCTTTCTTAATTACCGAAGCACTAAAGAGCGTGATCTGGGGTGGTGGTGATTGGAGTAAAGGCACCGGCTGGCAAGGTACGGCTTGGCGTGCGGCCCAGTTAATTAAACGACACGATATTGCCGGCAAAACGGGTACGACCAACGAATCCCGCGATACTTGGTTCAGTGGTTTTAGCCCAACACTTACTAGCACTTTCTGGGTCGGATTCGACGATCACGGTCGCCAACTGGGTAGAACCGCATGGAATGCCAACGGTGAAAAAGATCAGATCACAGGCACCGAAGCCGGAGCGAAAACCGCAGGACCAGGTTGGAATGAGTTTATGCACAATGTGCTAAAGGGCACGCCGGAAACCACGGCGATTCCACCCGAAGGAATTGTCTCTGTGCGGATCGATCTAGCGACGGGCAAACTGACTCGCAAAACCGATTACACCAGCGCGTTCGAATACTTTATCTCTGGCACAGAGCCGAAGGAATATATCAGCGAAACTCAGGATGAAAATAACCTTTTCATCGATGCGCCAGCGGATGACCTATTCCAGTAAACGAGTGATAAAAAGTCATTACCTATACGAGTAATAGCCAATAAACAACGCGACCTAAAGTCGCGTTTTTTATTGGTTTAAACAAGCTCGTTAACGAGCTTTTTTCGCCGCTATTGCCTGTTGAATTTGCGGCAGAGCGGTACCGCCGAGCACATCGCGTTTCGCTAAACAGGCTTCAATAGTGAGGTTGGGATAAACATCCTCCTCAATAATGGCGGCAAAGGTTTTTAACTCAGCCAAGGAGAAATCCTCCAGCGGAATTTGCTTCGCAATTGCGGCAACCACCACTTCACCGACAACATGGTGCGCCTCACGGAACGGCATGCCTTTAGACACCAAATAATCGGCCAGCTCAGTAGAATTTGCATAACCTTGCTGCGCGGCTAACAGCGCATTAGGACGATTAACCTTCAAACCCGATAACACTAACGCCGCCATATCGAGGCAAATTGCCCAGCTATCGACGACATCAAACAGGCCTTCTTTATCTTCCTGCATATCTTTGTTGTATGCCAAAGGCAGCGCTTTCATGGTAGTCAGAATACCCACTAAACTGCCATAAACCCGGCCGGTTTTGCCACGGATAAGCTCTAATGCATCGGGATTTTTCTTCTGTGGCATCAGGGATGAACCAGAGGTCACTTCATCACTCAGGGAAATAAAGTTTGCTTCACCCGAGTTAAAGAAGATCAGATCTTCGGCCATACGGCTCAAATGCATCATGCTGATCGATGCGGTTGAACAAAGTTCTACCACGTGATCTCTGTCTGATACGCTGTCTAAGCTATTCAGCGTTGGCGCAGCAAAGTTGAGCGCCGCAGCCAGTGCATGTCGATCCATTTTATAGGCCGTGCCAGCAAGAGCGCCTGAACCTAATGGGCAAGTGTTCGCACGGGTTAACGCATCGGATAAACGGCTGATATCCCGCTCAATCATTTCCACATAGGCCAAACACCAGTGGCCAAAGGTCACAGGTTGGGCGCGCTGCAAGTGAGTATAACCTGGCATGACAGCATCAAATTCACGTTCAGCCAAGGCCAGCAATTCAGCATGTAAGCTGTGAAGACGCGCGAGTAATGCTTTGCCTTCGGATTGACACCAAAGCTTTAAATCGGTGGCGACTTGATCGTTACGGCTACGGCCAGTATGGAGTTTTTTACCCAGATCGCCCACTTTGGCAATCAAGGCCGACTCGACGAAACTGTGAATATCTTCGGCGCCCGAGGCGAGAATAATGGCTGGATCGCCCTGCACTTCCACCAGCAGCTCATTGAGTGCTTTTTTCAAGTCGCTGCATTCAGTGGCCGTGATAATTCCCACGCTAGCAATCGCATCCGCCCAAGCGATAGAGCCGACCACATCCTGCTCGAACAGGCGATAATCCACGGGTAGCGAATCGTTAAATAATTTAAATAGCGCGCTGGTTTCGCCCTGAAATCTTCCACCCCATAAAGCCATGCTAAATCCCCTCTGTCACTGCTTTTAATTCGTTCAAGCCAATCCTAACGATATAAAAAAGGGCGCTAGGCGCCCTTTCTGTCGACCTATTACTTAGCGTTGAGTGCGCGGATGCGGCTCGCTAATGAGTACAGGCGGATAAAGCCTTCTGCGTGTTTTTGATCGTACACTTGATCTTCACCGAAGGTGGCAAACGCTTCGGAGTACAAGCTGTTAGGTGAACGCTTCTTCACTGCCGTTGCTTGGCCTTTGTAGAGCTTAACAACCACTTCACCGTTTACTGATTCAGCCAATGACTCAGATGCTGCCAGCAGTGACTTGCACAGTGGCGTGAACCAACGGCCGTCATACACTAGATGCGCCATTTGTGCGCCAACCTGCTCACGCCAGTTACGGCTGGTTTTATCCAACACTAACTCTTCAATCGCACGTAGTGCTGCGAACATCACAGTGCCGCCGGGAGTTTCGTAACAACCGCGGGACTTCATACCCACTAAACGATTTTCGGTGATATCGATACGGCCCACACCGTGGGGGGCTGCAATGGCATTCAGCTTCATCAGCACAGCATAGGGTGTTAACGCCTCGCCGTTCACTTTAGTCACACGGCCATTTTCAACTTCCAGTGACACATACTCAGGCTTGTTCGGTGCATCTTCAGGATCGGCAGTCAGCGTCCATACGCCTTTGCTTGGCTCGTTCCATGGATCTTCCAACTCACCGCCTTCATGGGAAATATGGAAGGCGTTAGCATCACGGCTATAGATTTTAGTCGCTGATGCTGACGTCTTAATATTACGCTCGGCTAAATAGTCCAGCAGATCTTCACGGCTCTGCATGGTCCACTCACGCCATGGCGCAATCACTTTTAAATCAGGGGCTAATGCCGCGAAGCAACCTTCGAAACGCACTTGATCGTTCCCTTTGCCGGTACAACCGTGGCATAGAGCATCGGCGCCTACTTTACGGGCCACTTCAACCTGCGCTTTGGCAATGATAGGGCGCGCCATTGACGTACCGAGTAAATAAGTGCCTTCGTAAATCGCACCGCTCGCAATCGTTGGGTAGATATAGTCTTTAACGAATTCTTCTTTTAGATCGACGATATGACATTCAGACGCACCTGAAGCTAAGGCTTTTGCGGTCAAGCCCACCAGCTCCTCTTCGCCTTGGCCAACGTCGGCGCAGAATGCGATGATTTCGCAGTTATCGTAGTTTTCTTTTAACCAAGGAATGATGGCCGAGGTATCTAGACCACCCGAATAGGCTAAAACCACTTTTTTCACGCCAGTATTTTTTATCTCGATAGACATCTTAAATTCCTATGACTCGTTTCTCACCTAGGAGAAAACAGGCTGCTAAACAGGGTTAATTTAACTAAATAAGGTTACCAGTACCGCATTTTGGGCATGCATCCGATTTTCGGCTTGTTGCAGAATTAAGGAGCCTGCGCCGTCCATCACTTCATCTGTTACTTCTACACCACGGTGGGCGGGCAAACAATGCATAAAGAAGTTAGCGCCCGCTTTCGCCATTAAGGCCTTGTTTACTTGGTATGGTGCAAACTTCGCTTTGATATCCGACAGCGGCGTTGGGTCACCCATGGAAATCCAAGTATCAGTATAGATAGCATCATGGCCTTCAATCGCATCGATATCAGAAGTGAGCACTATCTTAGCGCCATATCGCTTGGCGAGTTCTTGCACTTCTGCCACTACGTAGCCATCAGGAAAGTGACCCGCAGGGCAGATCACTGTCATGGTGGCACCGAGAATAGCCGCGCAGTACATCAGCGAGTTAGTGACATTATTACCGTCACCCACATAAGCTAATTTAGCTTTGCTGACGTCCTCAAACTGCTCGGCGAGGGTTAAAAAGTCGGCTAAGGCTTGGCACGGGTGATAAAGATCCGACAGCGCATTGATCACAGGCACTGTGCCAAACTGAGCTAATTGCTCTATGGTCGTATGGGAATAGGTTCTCGCCACAATCGCATCGGCCCAACAGGACAGGTTAGAAGCAAAGTCAGCGACCGATTCCCGTTTACCCAGTTCACCATTTTGCTGGTCTAGATATAAACAGTGGCCGCCGAGCTTATTAATACCGATATCGAAGCTAACGCGCGTTCTGAGTGAAGGCTTTTCAAATAACATCACCACACTCTTGCCATCCAGCGCATGGCGATACTCAGCCGGATTGGCTTTGATCGTCTTTGCCAAGGCAATGAGATCCTGTAACTGCTGCTGGGTTAAGTCTTTTATCGATAGTAAATGCTTCATAACCTACTCCGTTTATGGTTGGATTTGTGTGCCCACGGCTTCACCTTTTGCTAATGCGATTAATTGGCTTGCATCACGCCACGAGGCAACTTGAACCGCCTGCCCCATCCACTGCGCGACTTCGAGCGCAGCTTCAACTTTGACCTTCATTCCCTTTTCGATCACACCTTGTTTAACAAGGTCTGCTATCTGCTTGCCATTTAAACTGTGGATGAGCTGGCCTTTACCATCGAGCACCCCAGACACATCCGACAGCAGCACTAACTTGCCGCCCACTAATTTGGCTAAGGCCGTCGCCGCTTGGTCAGCATTGACGTTCAGCATTTGACCATCGTCCATCATGGCGATAGAGCTACAAATCGGCATCCAACCTTGCTCGAGGATAAACTTAAGATAAGTGCCATCTTTTGGCGTGACTTCGCCCACTAGGCCTAAACGTTCATCTTTAATCTTTGCTGAAACAGTATTGCCATCGGCGAGGCTCATGCCCACACTCACAATGCCAGCCTTAGTCGCTGCGCCTTGAAGAATTTTGTTCGAAGTGCCCGCAAGTGCACCGGCAATAATCGGCATTTGCTCGGGCGGAGTCACACGTAAACCCTCTAACTTGACGGTTTTCATGCCATTAGCCGCTAACTGCTCATCCACCAGACAGCCGCCGCCATGTACCATCAACACTTGCTGACCATTAGCTAACATAGCCGCAGCGGTTTCCATTAACCGCGCCATCCCCATTTCACATTGCAGCAGCGCACCGCCGACTTTAAGCACTAATACTGAGTTGTTGGTAGACATCTTGACGACTCTCTTAAATAACGATGAACAATTAAAGGTTAAAATGAATCTTTATGCATTGCAGCGCTTGGCTGGCAGCACCTTTCATCAAATTATCGATGGCACTAGCGACCACTAAGTAGCCGCTATTCTCATCAAACTTCCAACCTAAGTGACAGTTTGGTGTTAGCACCACATCATCCACTTTCGGGAACTGATTGTGCTTCACAGTAACCAATGGCGCCTGGTCATACACACTATAGGCCGCTGCGACATCGGCGGTGGTGGTGCCCGGTTTTAGCTGCACGGTAATGGTCGCTAAAATGCCACGCTTAAAGTTACCAAGGTGCGGGGTAAATATCACTTCTTGACCAAGCTGAGTGGCGATCTCGGGTTGATGCCTGTGGCCTAATACGCCGTAAGGTGTCAGGCTCACTTCACAAAAACTGGTATGTAACTGCGCTTTACGGCCCGCACCTGTTACGCCGCTCACGGCATTGATAACCGGATAAGCCGATGTCAGTAAACTCGCTAACGGTTTTAACGCTGTCAATGATGCGGTCGGGTAACAACCTGGCACTGCAATCATCTTAGTCGCAGCGATTTCTTTAGCATTCCATTCGGCAAGGCCATAGACGGCTTTGGCTAAAACTTCAGGATATTCATGCTCAAAGCCATACCACTTCGGATATTGCGCCACATCACTAAAACGATAGGCACCGCTTAAATCGAATACCGCTAAGCCTTGGCTATAAAACCAAGCCGCTAAATGCAGGCTCACCGAGTGCTCAGTCGCTAACACCACGGCATCCGCTTCGGCCACAATTTTTGCCTTAGCTTCGTCGGTTAAGGGCGAGAGAGATAAAGAAATATGACTATAAACCGGATACAAATCCGCTAAAGGTTTACCTTTATCTAAACTGTTTTCAGAAACATACAAGCCCTGAATCGTCAATCCTGCTTCGGCATGGATTAAAGCGGTGAGCTGTGCGCCTGTGTAACCACTGGCACCAATAATGGCGATATTTTTCATATGTATTTTTATAAACCGAATCAAAGAAACTTAAAGAATAGATGAATAGCGTACACGCAGCAGCGTATCCCTATGATGACAAGACTATCGTCGCAGGAAATGGTAATGGGTTGTTATTGTATTCACTGTCAGGTTAATGCTTTGCATCATGATATTCGCTCTACAGGTCACAGAGGGTGACTCATCTCAACTGCTGGCTAGACTACCACAAAGATCTACTTATGCAATATATGTGAATATATATTTTTAATTTATTTTTGTTTTTCCTGCACTCTCCCAAAGCATGGCGCCCCGTGACTTTTCAGCTAACTCGTTAATAATGCAGCTATCGGGGCTTAAATTCGTCCTTTTCATTAACAGCTAAGATACATAACCGCAAAGCTGAAAATGATGCACTTCATATTCACTTGCGCT
The DNA here is from genome assembly GCF_016406305.1 of Shewanella putrefaciens. Taxonomy (NCBI): domain Bacteria; kingdom Pseudomonadati; phylum Pseudomonadota; class Gammaproteobacteria; order Alteromonadales; family Shewanellaceae; genus Shewanella; species Shewanella putrefaciens. Next base: position 271,457 of record NZ_CP066369.1, on the reverse strand, counting down.
AATTATCAAAAAATATTGCGTTAGTTCGCATATCTATTGAATATTCCTCAACAATTATTTGGATTGATTGCATATAAGATAAGTCAGTCGTATAAGTTATATGTTCCGCTGTTGACCATAGCCCCAAGTGATAGGTATTGTGCTAGCGGACTAAATGCTTATGTTTTTCTATTCGGAGTAACTATGGTGGTAACCAAGGCAGACAATGTGACGGATATGTATGCGTCATTAAGATCGAACGTGAGTATGTTAGGACAAATCCTTGGCGATACGATGCGCACCCACCTCGGCGATTCTTTTCTTGAGAAGGTTGAACAAATCCGTAAGCTGGCAAAAGACTCACGCCGTGGTGATGAAGCGGCTAGGGAGCAAATGCTAGAGCTGCTAACGGCCCTGCCAGACGAAGAGTTAGTCCCGTTTGCGAAAGCATTCAACCAATTCCTCAACCTCGCCAACTTATCTGAGCAATTCCATACCATTAGCCGTAACTGTGACGAGCTGGTTTGTGTGCCCGATCCCGTGGAGCAACTGCTTGGCCGTATGCTCAATGGCCGCATAGATCAAACTAAGATGTTGGATTGCTTAAAAACATTAGATATAGATCTGGTGCTCACAGCCCATCCAACGGAAATATCCCGTCGCACCCTGATCCAAAAATACGCCGCGATTGTCGACTGCCTTGCCGAGCAAGAAAACGACCAACTGTCGGATAGAGAACGTCAGCAAATCAATCTGCGCCTGCGCCAATTAATCGCACAAATCTGGCACACGAATGAGATCCGCCGTGAGCGCCCAACGCCAGTTGATGAAGCTCGCTGGGGATTATCCACTATTGAAGAATCCCTCTGGCATGCGGTACCTGACTTCCTAAGACAGCTTAACGACCAAGTTCAGCAACGCACGGGCCAACAATTACCTATCGATATAGCACCAGTGCGATTTTCAAGCTGGATGGGCGGCGATCGTGACGGCAACCCCTTTGTGACCGCCAAAGTCACCCAAGAAGTGCTCGATCGCAACCGCCATGCGGCGGCAAGATTGTTTTTAAAGGATATAGTGCTGCTGGTCGGCGAGCTGTCGATGGAAGAAGCCAATGATGAATTAAAGGCTTACACCAACAATAGCTGTGAACCCTATCGTTTTGTGCTGCGTTCATTAAGACAAAAGCTGCGCGATACCATAGATTACTTAAACGCTCGTATCGAAGGCCACAATCCTGAAGTCGATAAGTCGAGCCTAATTTGGCAAGAAAGTGATCTCAAAGCGCCGTTAGAAATGCTTTATAAGAGTTTAACCGACTGCGGCATGCGTTTGATCGCTAACGGTTTATTACTCGATATTCTCCGTCGTCTCGCCTGCTTTGGCATTCACATGCTCAGGCTCGACATTCGCCAAGATGCTGGCCGCCACTGCGATGTGCTCGCCGAGCTAACCCGTTACCTTGGCATGGGTGATTTCAATCATTGGGATGAAACCGAGAAACAAGCCTTCCTATTACGCGAACTCAGCAATCGCCGGCCATTGATCCCCAGCAACTGGCAACCCTCTGCCGATGTGGCCGAAGTGCTTAGTACCTGCCGTTTGATTGCTAAACATCCGGCTAAAGCACTTGGATCCTATGTGATTTCGATGGCGAGCAAACCCTCGGATGTATTGACCGTGTTACTGCTACTCAAAGAGACAGGTTGCTCACACTCAATGCGCGTGGTGCCACTGTTTGAAACCTTGAGTGACTTAAATAACGCCGCCGAGTGTATTACCGATTTACTCGATATCGACTGGTATCGTGGCTATACCAAAGGCATGCAAGAGGTGATGATTGGTTACTCTGACTCAGCCAAAGATGCCGGTGTTATGGCGGCGGCTTGGGCACAGTATCGGGCGCAGGAGCAGTTAGTTACAGTTTGTAAGCAAGCGGGTGTCAAACTCACCTTGTTCCATGGCCGTGGTGGCAGTATTGGTCGCGGAGGCGGTCCAGCACACAAGGCAATCCTATCGCAACCACCAGGTTCGGTCGATGGCCGCATTCGTGTCACCGAGCAGGGTGAAATGATCCGCTTCAAGTTTGGTCTACCCAAACTCGCGGTTCAAAGCCTAGCCCTTTATACCTCGGCCGTATTGGAGGCCACTTTATTACCTCCGCCGGAGCCTAAGCAAGAATGGCGCAACTGTATGGAACGTATCGCGCAGGAGTCCGTCAGTGCTTACCGGGGCATTGTTCGCGAAGAGCCTGATTTTGTAGCCTATTTCCGCGCGGCAACACCAGAGGTGGAACTAGGTAAACTACCACTCGGCAGTCGCCCTGCCAAACGGCGTGTCGATGGCGGCATCGAAAGTCTACGTGCCATTCCGTGGATCTTTGCTTGGTCGCAAAACCGTTTGATGTTACCGGCCTGGCTCGGTGCAGGTGAAGCCTTACAAGCCGCCAGTGAGCGTGGCGAGATGGGTTTACTGCAGGATATGGAACGGGAATGGCCCTTCTTCAGCACACGAATTTCCATGCTGGAAATGGTCTATGCTAAGGCTGAGCCTAATTTGGCTCGCTACTACGAAACCTGCTTGGTACCAAAAGACTTACACCATTTAGGTGAAACCCTGCGCCAACGCTTAGATCTCGGCATTAAAGTCGTGCTCGAACTGACAAAATCGGATAGTTTAATGGCGCATACACCTTGGAATCGCGAGTCAGTGAAACTACGCAATCCCTATATCGATCCATTAAACTTCTTACAGACCGAGCTATTAGCGCGGACACGTAAGGAAACCACTGAAACACCCGCCTCCGAACATGTACAGTTAGCACTAATGCTGACCATTGCTGGTGTGGCAGCGGGGATGAGAAACACAGGTTAATGAACAAAATCACCCGCACAATCTGCTTAGGGATCACTGTACTGCTTGGCGGCTGCGTCACCCAGTACAGTATCAGCGAGCGCGAAATGGAGCAGTACCTCAGTAAAGAAATTCACTTTGAGGTTAAGCAAGGCAATCAATTCGTTGGCGCAGAAGTGCGCATTAACGACATCAGTGTCAGGCTAGGGGAAAAACCTGACACTATGAGTGTGAGTGCCGCAACCCAAGTATCGATTAAGAATCCGATCTTTCCATTGAGTGCCAAACTCACTACGACGTTCGAGGCTAAACCTTGGTATGACAGCGCAACCCACAGTGTCTATCTGCGCCAGCTCGAATTAGTCAAAGTGGAGTCAACACCAAAGGATATTGAAAAAGCCATCAGCAGTGCCACGCCGCAGGTGATGGGCTATTTAAGACTATTCTTAGAGAACCAAGCCGTCTATGTGCTCGATACAAAAGATAGCAATCAAGCCTTAATGGCAAAAATGACCGAGAGTATTCAAGTTGCCCCTGGCAAATTAGTGCTTAAGTTCACTAAATAACGGCTCGTTTTATCGATAATCTTCTATAAAAAATGCTCCCTCGGGAGCATTTTTTTACAGACTCTAGCTTAGAGATATCCACAAATCCCTTACTTGCTAAATCGCCCAATCGATTGATAATCGACGATCACAGCTTCAGCTAAAAGCTCACGTCTTAGCATATCGTAGGCCACTGCCGCGCTTAAACTGCGCACGAGATCCCGCGAACGTCTCGGTAGTTTGATCATCTGACTATAAACGCCATTGCGGGTCGCTAATGCAATGGCAACTGTACCCACTGGCTTATCTTCTGTGCCGCCATCGGGTCCTGCAATACCACTGGTTGCCAGCGCATAATCACTGTCCAATATTTGCCTTGCACCCTTAGCCATTTCTTCCACAGTCGCAATTGAAACTGCGCCGTGATCGTCTAAGGTTGAAGGATTTACTCCGAGGACACGAACCTTAGATTCGTTACTATAAGTCACTAATCCGTGCTGTAAATAAGATGAACTACCGGGAAAATCGACCAATTGACTGGTGATCAAACCACCGGTGCAAGACTCGGCAACGCTTAAGGTCAAGCCTGAGTTTAGTAGCTTATAATGAATTTCTTCGGCAAGAGTGGCTTTATCTTCTGCGACTACCGCAGTACCCAGCACCATTTTGATGTGCCCAGCAACGCGAGGTAATACCGCAATAGCCTTCTCGCCACGGGCAAAAATCTTAATCTCAATATGCGGCATAGAAGAGCGATAACCGATTGTAATTCCCTCGGGTAACTCAAGTGGCTCTAACTTATCCGCCAACGCCGATTCACCATGGCCTATGGTCAATAGCTTCTTTAAAGCAACCTTTCCATCCAGATTAAACTCTTCGCGGATAAAAGGCACAAACTGTTCTGTAACCATATGCTTAAGCTCAAAAGGCACACCTGGGGTAAAGAATAACCAGGCACGATTAAGCTTAACTCTAAAACCACAGGCGGTACCCACTGGGTTATCGACCATCACCGCAGAGGCTGGCAACATGGCCTGTTTAAGGTTACTTAAGGGCATGACACGATTATTACGAGTAAACCAGTCCTCCAAACGCTCACGCCACTCGGCATTCTCAACCAATGACTCGCCCTTCGCCTTCGCCATGGCTAAAGCTGACATATCATCACTGGTCGGCCCTAGGCCGCCATTAACTAAAATCACATCGGCATGTAAGCTACGCTCTTGGAATACCGCGATCAGATCCTCGAGGCGATCGCCCACTGTGACTCGACGTTGAATTTCAATGCCATGCTCCATCATAGTACTAGCAAACCAAGCGGCGTTGGTATCAACAATCTGCCCCGCCAACACCTCTTCCCCAGTACAAATCATCTCTAATTTCATTATCTTCCCTTGAGTAAACATCACAAGTTTTGCCATAAGGTAGGTAACCACGCGCCGAATAGCAACTACAAACAATGAAATTAACTGCTGCGAAACTGTGAACACTGAGCACAAATCCGCCCAGCTACAGGGCAATTTTGCGCTACTCATAGCAAACACCGACTAAACTGATAGTTCAATGTTGTACTCACAAGCTCACGACAAGGTGAATGACTATGTTCAAAAGATGGATTTTACTCAGTGTATTGAGCATTTACTCGCTCAATACCCAAGCCGCAGTCGACATGTTTTTAAAAATTGATGGAGTAGATGGGGAAAGCCAAGACAGCCAACACCGTGGAGAAATAGATATACTCGCATGGTCATGGGGCGCCAGTAGCGACTCACGCAAAGTTTGTATTCAAGATATCAGCCTCACAAAATACGTAGACAGTGCATCACCTGAACTCCTGATGAATCAAGTCACCCATATTAAATATCCCAAAGCTACACTCGTAATGCGTAAAGCGGGAAGAGAGCAAAGCGAATACATTAATATCGAACTGACGAATGTATGGGTCTCGAGTCTTTCTACGGGTGGTTCAGGAGGAGAGGATCGCTTAACAGAAAACATTACACTGAATTTTGAGGAGTTAAAGTACAGCTATACACCAGAGAGCCCAGCAGCGGCCGTGTCGGCAACAATATCCAGCAGCAACCCATGCAAGTAGCATCACACAGTAATGGTATTTATGATTGCAGTTTCAAATCGCTACAGATTGTCTAAGGCTAACCAAGCCTTATATTACAAAAACAAAAAGCCCTCGCGATGAGGCAAGGGCTTTAATGTTTATTTGGATTTACTTATTCCAGATGCAAAAAAGCCAGCTTATTCAGCTGGCTTTGTTACATCTCAATGAGATAATTAGGCGCTTGGCGATGACCTACTCTCACATGGGGAGACCCCACACTACCATCGGCGCGATTGCGTTTCACTTCTGAGTTCGGGATGGGATCAGGTGGGACCACAATGCTATTGTCACCAAGCAAATTCGGTTTTAAACAAGACTCGAGAGCGCACTACGTGCTGCTAGATTCTAGATTCTAGATTCTAGATTCTAGATTCTAGGAACTAAAATCGGCTCTTATCTTATTTAATAATTCGGAAAGCTGTTTGTTTTCTGAGTCAACACTTCATTAAGTGCATATATTCTGTCTAAGTTCGCTTAGCAAAACCCATCTGGGTTGTATGGTTAAGCCTCTCGAGTCATTAGTACATGTTAGCTCAACGCCTCACAACGCTTACACACCATGCCTATCAACGTCCTAGTCTCGAACGGCTCTTTAGAGGTCTTATAGACCTAGGGATGACTCATCTTGGGGCTCGCTTCCCGCTTAGATGCTTTCAGCGGTTATCGATTCCGAACGTAGCTACCGGGCAATGCCATTGGCATGACAACCCGAACACCAGCGGTTCGTTCACTCCGGTCCTCTCGTACTAGGAGCAACTCCCCTCAATCATCCAACGCCCACGGCAGATAGGGACCGAACTGTCTCACGACGTTCTGAACCCAGCTCGCGTACCACTTTAAATGGCGAACAGCCATACCCTTGGGACCGACTTCAGCCCCAGGATGTGATGAGCCGACATCGAGGTGCCAAACACCGCCGTCGATATGAACTCTTGGGCGGTATCAGCCTGTTATCCCCGGAGTACCTTTTATCCGTTGAGCGATGGCCCTTCCATTCAGAACCACCGGATCACTATGACCTACTTTCGTACCTGCTCGACGTGTCTGTCTCGCAGTTAAGCTGGCTTATGCCATTGCACTAACCGTACGATGTCCGACCGTACTTAGCCAACCTTCGTGCTCCTCCGTTACTCTTTGGGAGGAGACCGCCCCAGTCAAACTACCCACCAGGCACTGTCCCTAACCCCGATTAGGGGTCTAGGTTAGAACATCAAAACTACAAGGGTGGTATTTCAAGGACGACTCCATCAGAACTAGCGTTCCAACTTCAAAGTCTCCCACCTATCCTACACATGTAGGTTCAATGTTCAGTGCCAAGCTATAGTAAAGGTTCACGGGGTCTTTCCGTCTAGCCGCGGGTATACGGCATCTTCACCGCAATTTCAACTTCACTGAGTCTCGGCTGGAGACAGCGTGGCCATCATTACGCCATTCGTGCAGGTCGGAACTTACCCGACAAGGAATTTCGCTACCTTAGGACCGTTATAGTTACGGCCGCCGTTTACCGGGGCTTCGATCATGAGCTTCTCTTGCGATAACCCAATCAATTAACCTTCCGGCACCGGGCAGGCGTCACACCGTATACTTCCTCTTGCGAGTTTGCACAGTGCTGTGTTTTTGATAAACAGTTGCAGCCACCTGGTATCTGCGACTCCCGTCAGCTTAGAGAGCAAGTCTCATCACCAACAAGAGCGTACCTTCTCCCGAAGTTACGGTACCATTTTGCCTAGTTCCTTCAGCCGAGTTCTCTCAAGCGCCTTGGTATTCTCTACCCGACCACCTGTGTCGGTTTGGGGTACGATTCCCGCTAACCTGAAGCTTAGAAGATTTTCCTGGAAGCATGGCATCAACTACTTCAGTCCCGTAGGACCTCGTCATCAGCTCTCGGCCTTAAGATTTCCCGGATTTGCCTAAGAAATCAGCCTACCACCTTAAACGCGGACTACCAACGCCGCGCTAGCCTAGCCTTCTCCGTCTCTCCATCGCAGTTAGCGGAAGTACAGAAATATTAATCTGTTTCCCATCGATTACGCCTTTCGGCCTCACCTTAGGGGTCGACTCACCCTGCCCCGATTAACGTTGGACAGGAACCCTTGGTCTTTCGGCGAGGGGGTTTTTCACCCCCTTTATCGTTACTCATGTCAGCATTCGCACTTCTGATACCTCCAGCGTGGGTTACCCCTTCACCTTCATCGGCTTACAGAACGCTCCTCTACCGCGCAACCCTAATGGGCTGCACCCGTAGCTTCGGTGGTATGTTTAGCCCCGTTACATCTTCCGCGCAGGCCGACTCGACTAGTGAGCTATTACGCTTTCTTTAAATGATGGCTGCTTCTAAGCCAACATCCTAGCTGTCTAAGCCTTCCCACATCGTTTCCCACTTAACATACACTTTGGGACCTTAGCTGACGGTCTGGGTTGTTTCCCTTTTGACGACGGACGTTAGCACCCGCCGTCTGTCTCCCGAGTAGTACTCATTGGTATTCGGAGTTTGCAAAGGGTTGGTAAGTCGGGATGACCCCCTAGCCTTAACAGTGCTCTACCCCCAATGGTATTCGCTCGAGGCGCTACCTAAATAGCTTTCGAGGAGAACCAGATATCTCCCGGTTTGATTGGCCTTTCACCCCCAGCCACAAGTCATCCGCTAATTTTTCAACATTAGTCGGTTCGGTCCTCCAGTTGATGTTACTCAACCTTCAACCTGCCCATGGCTAGATCACCGGGTTTCGGGTCTACACCTTGCAACTCAACGCGCAGTTAACACTCGGTTTCCCTACGGCTCCGCTATTCGCTTAACCTTGCTACAAAATGTAAGTCGCTGACCCATTATACAAAAGGTACGCAGTCACGGTCTCAAGAACCGCTCCCACTGCTTGTACGTATACGGTTTCAGGTTCTATTTCACTCCCCTCACAGGGGTTCTTTTCGCCTTTCCCTCACGGTACTGGTTCACTATCGGTCAGTCAGGAGTATTTAGCCTTGGAGGATGGTCCCCCCATATTCAAACAGGATGTCACGTGTCCCGCCTTACTCGTTTTCATCAATGGTTAGTTTTCGTGTACGGGGCTATCACCCTGTGCCGCTGCGCTTCCCAACGCATTCCACTAACACCCCACTGACTTAAGGGCTAATCCCCGTTCGCTCGCCGCTACTAGGGGAATCTCGGTTGATTTCTTTTCCTAAGGGTACTTAGATGTTTCAGTTCCCCTCGTTCGCCTCATGTAGCTATGTATTCACCACATGATGACCGCTTATGCGGCCGGGTTCCCCCATTCGGACATCGTTAGCTCAAATGCTTGTTACTAGCTCGCCAACGCTTTTCGCAAGTTACTACGTCCTTCATCGCCTCTGACTGCCAAGGCATCCACCGTATACGCTTAGTCGCTTAACCATACAACCCAAATGAGTTTCACATCACTTGAGTCGTTGCGACCAGCTGGTTTTACTTGTCTCACTTCTGACCAAAGAAGTGGACGCGCCTTAGACTTGAATATTCAAGACACTTAATAAAGTGTTTGAGAACTCAATGTTCAATGCTTTCGCATTAAACTTTTTTCGTATCAACACAACGACAGACATCATTGTGTTTAATACTATCAGCTTTCCAAATTGTTAAAGAACAAGCATCGTCGTTAAGACGTGCCACTCGCTCTACAAGAACAAGTTATCTGTGTGAACACTCAAAAACACGGATGTTTTTGTGTCGACTCGGCACGGATGCCATGTTGTCGACCCAACAAGCGTAAGTTAGTCGTATAGGTAAGGAGGTGATCCAGCCCCAGGTTCCCCTAGGGCTACCTTGTTACGACTTCACCCCAGTCATGAACCACAAAGTGGTGAGCGCCCCCCCGAAGGTTAAGCTACCCACTTCTTTTGCAGCCCACTCCCATGGTGTGACGGGCGGTGTGTACAAGGCCCGGGAACGTATTCACCGTGGCATTCTGATCCACGATTACTAGCGATTCCGACTTCATGGAGTCGAGTTGCAGACTCCAATCCGGACTACGACGAGCTTTGTGAGATTAGCTCCACCTCGCGGCTTTGCAACCCTCTGTACTCGCCATTGTAGCACGTGTGTAGCCCTACTCGTAAGGGCCATGATGACTTGACGTCGTCCCCACCTTCCTCCGGTTTATCACCGGCAGTCTCCCTAGAGTTCCCACCATTACGTGCTGGCAAATAAGGATAGGGGTTGCGCTCGTTGCGGGACTTAACCCAACATTTCACAACACGAGCTGACGACAGCCATGCAGCACCTGTCTCACGGTTCCCGAAGGCACAACCGCATCTCTGCAGTCTTCCGTGGATGTCAAGAGTAGGTAAGGTTCTTCGCGTTGCATCGAATTAAACCACATGCTCCACCGCTTGTGCGGGCCCCCGTCAATTCATTTGAGTTTTAACCTTGCGGCCGTACTCCCCAGGCGGTCTACTTAATGCGTTAGCTTGAGAGCCCAGTGTTCAAGACACCAAACTCCGAGTAGACATCGTTTACGGCGTGGACTACCAGGGTATCTAATCCTGTTTGCTCCCCACGCTTTCGTGCATGAGCGTCAGTCTTTGTCCAGGGGGCCGCCTTCGCCACCGGTATTCCTCCAGATCTCTACGCATTTCACCGCTACACCTGGAATTCTACCCCCCTCTACAAGACTCTAGTTCGCCAGTTCGAAATGCTATTCCTAGGTTGAGCCCAGGGCTTTCACATCTCGCTTAACAAACCGCCTGCGCACGCTTTACGCCCAGTAATTCCGATTAACGCTCGGACCCTCCGTATTACCGCGGCTGCTGGCACGGAGTTAGCCGGTCCTTCTTCTGTAGGTAACGTCACAGCTACAGTTTATTAAACTGCAACCTTTCCTCCCTACTGAAAGTGCTTTACAACCCGAAGGCCTTCTTCACACACGCGGCATGGCTGCATCAGGGTTTCCCCCATTGTGCAATATTCCCCACTGCTGCCTCCCGTAGGAGTCTGGGCCGTGTCTCAGTCCCAGTGTGGCTGATCATCCTCTCAGAACAGCTAGGGATCGTCGCCTTGGTGAGCCATTACCTCACCAACTAGCTAATCCCACCTAGGTTCATCCAATCGCGGAAGGCCCGAAGGTCCCCTCCTTTCCCCCGTAGGGCGTATGCGGTATTAGCAGTCGTTTCCAACTGTTATCCCCCTCGACTGGGCAGATCCCTAGGCATTACTCACCCGTCCGCCGCTCGCCACCTCAGAAGTAAACTCCCTTGTGCTGCCGCTCGACTTGCATGTGTTAGGCCTGCCGCCAGCGTTCAATCTGAGCCATGATCAAACTCTTCAATTAAAGTTTTGTTGTTTGACTTACGTCAAACGGCTCAATGAATTCTGTCATTTGTTTCCACTTTTAAAAAAGTGAAATCAAAATTATGTACATATTGCTATGAACACTCTTCATCATTGATTTAATTCTTTGACTGCCAACCCTAAGGCTAAGCAGTTTCGATTAACTCAACACCTGTGAGTGTCCACACAGATTTCTTGTTTTATCTTGTTAAAGAGCAACTCAATATTCGTAAGAGAACTTGAGTACCACACTGAGCGCCGAACGCTTCCAGTTGGCTAGGGCTGCGTATTCTACGCATTTCCCGTTTCGCGTCAAGGAGTATTTTTCAACTTCTTGCTGCGCTTGAATTAAGTGCTTAAAAGCTGCTCAATTCAACCTAACTCGTCAGCTTGCTTTCGCTGTCTGCCGTGTCAGTGGATGCGCATTATAGGGAGATTGAGAAAGTCCGCAAGGGCTTTTTAAATGAAAAAAGATCGCATGGCGATCTTTTAAACAATGGCGATTCTTTTCTATGCAAAGTGCCGATTAATTGGGCTTTTCACGGCCTTTATCAATAAAACCTTGGATTAATGAGACAGCTTTGGCGTCGTCCCAATCGACAAAAGATCGCACAAACGCAATGAGCTGACCGTCTTGATCTAGGATAAAGGTGGCAGGAATAGTGTCAAGTGGAAATACTTGTCCTAGGTTTTGCTCAGGATCGTAATAAGAGTTAAACCCTGCCATCCCGAGTGTGTTCAAAAACGATTGCACCTGTTGTTTACCTTCGGCATCGATGGATATTGGTAACAGCGCAAAGTCTTCCGCTTTAAACTTAGTTGCCAATCTCTCAATCGCAGGTAGCTCTCTTACGCAGGGTGGACACCAAGTTGCCCACATGTTCACCATGATGACTTTACCTTTGTAGTGGCTGAAGTCGATGGCTTTGCCATCGACATCATTAAATGCTACGGGTTTGATAGGGTATGTCTTAGGCAATACATTGATAAGATCGACCGTTGACTCTATCGGTTTAGTTGCCTGTTGCATGCCTGGATAAGCATAAGCACTGCCACCAGCCAATAGGGATAGGCAAGATAGAATCAATGTCGTCGCTAATGGATGTTTCATTTATTATCACGCTTGAGTAACGCATCCAACGCTTTTTGATCTTCGGCGCTGATTTCCTGTGGCGCATTGCCACTAATACGTTGCTTACGAATAAAGACAAAACCGATAAGTAACCCGAATAGCAATAGAGCTACGGGACCTAACCAGAGAATGTAGGTTTTAGTCTCCATTTTGGGCTTATAGAGTACAAACTCACCATAGCGGCTGGTCATAAACTCGATGATCTCCTCATCTCCTTTACCTTCATCAACCATCTTAAAGACTTCAAGACGCAAATCTCGGGCAACGGGTGAATTGGAATCGATCAAGTTTTGATTTTGACACTGTGGACAACGCAGTTCATGGGCCAAAGACAAACCACGCTTTTGATTTTCAGGTGTTTTGAATTCGTAAGTATCGACTGGTGTTGCCATGACGGCGGTCGTCATGCTGAACAACAGCACTAGACCACCGATGAGTTTTGTCAGCATTTTCATGATGCGCCATCCTTCACTGCTTCAGCTTGTAATTGTTGGATCATTGGGTAAAGGGTTTCACTCCATACACGCTGGTCGATTGGACCAGCGTAGCGATAGCGGATAATACCATTATGATCAACAACAAAACTTTCAGGCGCACCATAAACGCCAAGATCTAACCCTAAACGACCATCTTTATCATAAATATTGACGTTATAGGGATCGCCCTGACGACGTAACTCTTCTAATGCGGGACCACGTTCATCGCGATAGTTAATCCCATATATTGGCAGAAGATTTTTACGTTTTAACATCACTAAGAAAGGGTGCTCATATTTACAAGAGGGGCACCAAGTCGCCCACACATTGAGTAATGACACTTTACCTTTCAATTGCTCGTTCGTAATCATCTCTGCAGGTGTTTCGAGACGTTCCAGTTGGAAAGCCGGAATAGGCTTTCCTTCTAGGGCGGAATCCAGTTGCTGTGGATTCAAGAATAATCCTTTATATAAAAACACCCCCATGGCGAGAAATATGACCAATGGGATAAACAGAACCAACTTCTTCATACATTCCCCAACTATTGAGCCGTTGCCAATTTCGCTTTGCCAGCTTCCGGCTTAACAACTTCAGCGACCTTTGAGCGATACCGTTTGTCTGATGCCGCAAAGAAACCGCCGACCATCATAAAAATCGACCCGAACCATAACCAGCGAACGAAGGGCTTATAGTTCAAACGTACTGCAAACTCGGTGCTGCTGATAGGATCGCCCATAGTCACATACAGATCGCGGAATAGACCCCAGTCGATACCGGCTTCAGTCATATCCATAGTACGCACATTGTACTGGCGACGATCAGGCTTGAGTAATGTCAGTAATTTATCACCCTTATAAACCTCGATTTGACCTTGTTGCGCTGTGTAGTTAGGACCAACAACATTCTTAGTTTCAAGGTATTTAAAGGTATAACCCGCTAACTCTTGGGTGATACCTGGGCCCATACGAACACTTTTCTCAACCGAGTAGTTAGACACCATAGTGGCGCCAATCACTGAAACCGCAATGCCTAAGTGAGCGATGATCATACCAAGTTGGCTGCGTCCCATACGCGCTATGCTCACATCGCCGTCTTTTGGCTTAACAATGTTATAAGCCGCTCTGGCCGTCGCAAGAATAATCCATGTCGCGGCAGCGATACCACAGGCAACCCAAGCGTTAAAGGCGCCATCAATAATAAATGGCATCACAGCACCAATCGCAATTGAAATAAGTGCCGGCAGTAATAACTGACGCTTTAACTCACCCGCTTTGGATTTTTTCCAACGAATGATTGGACCTACACCCATAAAGCCAAATAGGACTAAAACGATAGGCACGAATACCGCGTTAAAGTATGGAGGTCCAACAGAGATTTTACCCATGCCTAACGCATCGATCAGCAGTGGATATAAAGTGCCTAACAGTACAGTACCCGCTGCAACCGTCAGTAACACGTTACAAACTAACAGCATGGTTTCTTTTGATTTCAGCTCGAAGCGCGCAGGACTGCTCATTTCGCTGGCACGGAAGGCAAACAAAGTCAGCGAACCACCGATGGCTAAACCAAGCAGTAATAGAATAAACATACCGCGGCTTGGATCGGCTGCGAATGAATGCACTGAGGTCAATACCCCAGAACGCACGATAAAGGTACCGAGTAAACTTAACGAGAAGGCAAAAATTGACAGCAATACCGTCCAGTTACGGAAGGCGCCGCGCTTTTCGGTCACAATCAAAGAATGAACCAGCGCAGTACCGACTAACCAAGGCATAAAGGAAGCATTTTCCACTGGATCCCAGAACCACCAGCCGCCCCAGCCTAATTCGTAATATGCCCACCAAGAACCTAACGCGATACCGCCAGTTAGGAAGATCCAAGCGGCTAATGTCCAAGGACGTGACCAACGAGCCCAAGCAGAATCTAAACGACCGCTCATTAAGGCTGCAATGGCAAAGGCAAAACTTACCGAGAAACCCACATAACCTAAATACAACATAGGTGGATGGAAGATTAATCCCACATCCTGCAGCATAGGGTTTAAGTCACGGCCTTCTGCTGGCATAGGGAATAAACGCTCAAATGGGCTCGAGGTGAGCAACATAAATAAGCTAAAACCAATCACTATCAGTGCTAACACCGCCAACACACGGGCAGTAAACACTTCTTCTAAGCCTTTACTAAATAAGGCAACCGATGCAGCCCAAGTCGACAGAGCGAATACCCAAAATAATAGTGACCCTTCGTGACCGCCCCATACGGCCGCAATCTTAAAGAAGATAGGTAACTGAGAATTTGAGTGATGCGCGACATAGGCGACAGAAAAATCATCGACGGCAAAACTATAACCAAGTGATATCACAGATAAAGTGATAAAGAAGAACATTCCATACGCTAACGGCCACGCATATCTCACTAAATATTGATCTTTACGGGCAACACCTATTAGGGGAACGCTGATTAATAAGAAGGCAAATGCCACCCCTATTATCAACGAAAAGTGTCCAAGTTCTGGGATCATGGGTTTTCCTCAGTCTCTAATAATATGTTGATTTAGAAAGATTCTAGACCAACGCACAACATGCTGTTCACACAAACGCACGAAATTTTGCTCATTTTAGTATTTGCTATTGTTCCTGTCTGCCTCTTTCGTACAAAACTGGGTGACTTGTCTCATTCTCAATTTTTGAGGTAAATAAAAGTCATATAAGGCCTACAGTTCTGGGTGTGACAGATAAATGAGCCTTAAGTTTCATACTGATTTGACAAGATGGATCAATTTGTGAACCAGTGCCCAACTATAAGCTTTCAGCGTCATGAATGCCTTATATTACTGTTCAATGAATAATCTTTACGTATAATCTTGCTTCCAAGCCGGCGGTAACACCGCTTTTATGCAAACTAAAGTGAATATAGAAACAATGACGACATTTTGGATTTTTATTGCGCTTGTTGTGTTAGTCAGCCTAACGTTGATTTGGATCCCGCATTTCAGACAACAAAAACTGTTACGCACAGAAGAGGCCGGCGTGCGTAAACAAACCAACCTCGAACTGTTTAATGAACGTCTGGCGACGCTTGAAAAAGAGCTTCGCGAAGAATTACTCGATCAAGCCGAGTTCGATGCCCTAAAGAAAGAGCTAGAAATCAGCTTGCTACAAGATATCAAACAAGCGGGTGATGATTCGTTAGTAAATCAAATCAAACCCAAAACCATCCTCTGGCCATCGATCATGTCGGTATGCTTGATTGCCATCTCGGGTTACCTCTATCAACATTTAGGTGCCTTCCAAAACATCGATAATGTCCAACCTGCTAATCCCCATGCAGGCATGGATACGGCGCAGATCATGGCGCAACGTGTGCAAATGATGGAAGCTCAGATTCAAGCAGAGCCAGAGAACAGCCAGGCATGGTTTAGCCTAGGCCATGCCTATGTCTCTGCAAACCAATTCGACAAAGCCATTGCCGCATTTGATAAAGTCATAGAGTTAGTGGGTAAGCACGCTGAATTGTTAGGCCCAAAAGCCACGGCTATGTACTACAAGGCTGGCCAGCAAATGACGCCGCCCATTCAGGCATTGATCGATGAATCCTTGGCAATGGATCCACAGGATCCGTCTACCCTGCTTCTCGTGGGTATGGATGCATTCTTCACGGCCAATTACCAAAAAGCGATCGCCTCTTGGCAAACCATTCTCGACAGTAACCGCACCGATGTTGATCGCGCCGCTTTGATGGAAGCCATCGAAACCGCTAATTTGCGGATGAAAGCTGAAACTACGGGTATGCCAAACGATGACACACACAAGCAAGCTCAGGTTGCGAACAAATCGGTGAGTATCGCTATCTCTATCTCCCCCGAACTTGCAGCCAAAGCTAGCCCAGAAGACACTATCTTTGTATTCGCCCGTGCAACTGAAGGCCCTAAAGTACCGTTAGCAGCGACTAAGGTCAGTGCGAAATCCTTACCTGTTACAGTGACATTGGATGACAGCACCAGCATGGGTGGCGATGTAAAATTAAGCCAAACCGCTAGTGTTGAAGTCATTGCCGTCTTATCTAAGCATGGCAATATCAAACCACAGGCTGGCGATATCCAAGGCAAGATCAGCAAAGTGAATGTGGGTGAAACCGCAAGTTTAGTACTGGATACCCAAGTACAATAAATCTTCTCCCATAGCGCTAAGTCTTGGCTTAGCGCAGACATAAAAAAACCGGCTTGCGCCGGTTTTTTTAACACTGAAAAAATTACTGAGCTTTAGACATAAATTCAATAGCTGCTTTGTAATCTTCATCAGTACAATCAGTACACATACCACCTGGTGGCATAGCGTTTAGACCAGTTTTCACACTTTTCACTAAAGTATCAATACCTTTAGCTAAGCGTGGTTCCCATTCTGCAGCGTTATGCGCTTTTGGAGCACCAGCAACACCCATGCTGTGGCATACGGTACATGCCTTATTATAAATAGCTTCAGCTTCTTGAGCTGATACGTTGACCGACAAAGTCAAAGCAGCGACTGCAGTCATTGCTAACAGTTTTTTCATGTTCAATGTTCCTAATGCAAATACGTACAAAGCTCGACGCTGCCCTTCTAAGGCAGACTCATAATAGCGCACTAAGATTACTACAAACTTCAATAAATCTCATCTTTTTGTGATTAGAATCTCAGCGTAAATCTAATCAGGCGACAAGCACGACAAATTCGTTAATATATTAGCAAGTCGTAAAAAAGTTCGATAAATATTGCGGTTATTGGAACCACATCAAATTGCTGACATCTAGTACAAAGCAAGTGTAAACCCCCCAATAACGTTTGTGTTAGAATCACTTGTGTTTCCTTCCGGCTTGAGATAGAGGGTTCAGTGACAAATATAACTTCAGTAAACACACTGGTATCAGCGAGCAAGCTGACATGTATCCGCGAAGAACGTATCCTGTTTGATGAATTAAGTTTTGAAATTAATGCTGGTGATATAGTCCAAATTGAAGGACCTAATGGCGCGGGCAAAACGAGCTTACTACGTATTTTAGCTGGCCTTTCGCGCCCCTATGCGGGACAAACCTATTATCTCAATGAAGATATCAACAGCTGCCGCGATGAATACAATGAAGACTTGTTGTATTTAGGCCACCTTGCCGGAGTAAAGTGCGAATTAACCGCCGAAGAAAACCTTAATTTCAATTTAAGAATCAGTGGTTATGATGATTTTGATACAGCGTCAATTTTAGCCAAAGTTAACTTAACTGGCTTTGAAGAAGCACTTGCAGGACATTTATCCGCTGGCCAGCACCGCAGAACCGCATTAGCGCGACTCTGGCACAATAACAGTAGAATTTGGATCCTCGATGAACCTTTTACTGCTATCGATAAAAAAGGGGTTGAAGAACTGGAGCAATTATTTATCCAACATGCGGATAATGGAGGTTGCGTGATCCTCACAACTCACCAAGATATGGGCATTATCAAAGATGATAGGCTTCGTAAAATTCGTCTAGATTATCGCTTCGTATAAGGTTAAGCACAATGAAAAGAGGCATCAGCTTTACCCAGGCATTTTTTACCTTGCTCCAGCGGGATCTCAAAATTGCCATCCGTCACCGTGGTGATATTTTTAACCCGTTATTATTCTTCGTGATGGTCGTGACCTTATTCCCTTTAGGCATTGGGCCAGAGCCACAGATGTTAGCCCGTGTTGCACCTGGGATCATTTGGGTCGCGGCGTTGCTCGCGTCTATGCTCTCGCTTGAACGTTTATTCAAAGCCGACTTTAGTGATGGCAGCTTAGAACAAATGCTGCTGAGTCCACAGCCCTTATCGATTCTTGTACTCGCTAAAGTACTCGCCCATTGGATACTCACCGGCGTACCACTGATTATCATAGCGCCACTGCTTGCGGTGCTGCTCAATCTCGATAGCAATAGTTACGGCGCGCTCATTGCGACACTCGCCCTCGGGACACCGGTTCTTTCGCTACTTGGCGCTATTGGTGTAGCGTTAACGGTCGGCCTACGCAAAGGTGGTGTGCTTCTCAGCTTGCTAATTTTGCCCCTGTATATTCCCGTGCTCATTTTCGCAACTAGCGCTATAGATGCGGCAGGAATGAATTTACCCTATGATGGTCAGCTCGCTATAATTGGCGCTATGTTGATCGGTTCGTTAACCTTGGCACCCTTTGCAATAGGTGCATCTCTGCGAGTGAGTACTAACTAAAATGTGGAAATGGTTACACCCTTACGCGGATCCTGAACGCGCATATAAATTATCAGGAACCTTATTTCCTTGGTTTGCTACCTTAGCCTGTCTTTTCATTACCGTTGGCACAGTCTGGGGATTGCTATTTGCCCCCACAGACTACCAACAGGGTGATAGCTACCGTATTATCTTTATCCATGTGCCGGCCGCATCAATGTCTATGGCCGCCTATATGGGTATGGCGACAGCCGCCTTTATTGGATTAGTCTGGCAGGTCAAACTGGCGGATTGGGCCGCAGCGTCCATCGCACCTATTGGTGCTGTCATCACCTTTATTGCACTCTTCACCGGGGCTGCATGGGGTAAACCTATGTGGGGTACTTGGTGGGTGTGGGATGCACGCTTGACATCGGAACTCGTGCTACTTTTCCTATACCTAGGCGTAATATCACTTTATGCATCATTTGAAGATAAAGTGCTTGCGGCTCGTGCTGCTGGGATCTTGGCGATCGTGGGTGTCATTAATATCCCTATTATCAAATACTCAGTTGAATGGTGGAGTTCATTACATCAGCCATCAACTATCCGTATTACCGAGAAATCGACCATGTCGACTGAAATGTTGTATCCACTTTTAATCAATATTTTAGGTTTCGGCCTTATGATAGGCGCCATCACTATTGTGAGATTTAAAGCAGAGATTCTAGCAAGGAATGGCATGCGCCCTTGGGTGCGTGAACTTGCAAAGGCTGAGGAGGTCAAATAATGCAATTCGATTCAATCAGTGATTTTTTCAATATGGGCGGCTATGCATTCTATGTCTGGCTATCCTACGGTGTAACCTTCTTCTGCTTGTCTACACTCATCATTACGAGTGCGCGTCAAAAACGCAAAGTACTGATTGAGATTGCGAAGAAAATGAACCGCGAAGAACGCCTTAAAGAAACTAGGAGTACCAAATCGTGAACCCAAGACGCAAAAAGAGACTGACGCTAGCTGTAGCATTAATCGGTGGTGTTGCCGCGATTGCTTCGCTTTTACTGTATGCGCTGAACTCCAACCTTAACCTGTTCTATACGCCCTCTGAGATTGTTCACGGCAAAACTGATACAGGAGTAAAACCGGAAGTAGGACAACGTATTCGTGTAGGTGGTATGGTGACTGTCGGCTCAATGGTACGCGATCCAAACAGTCTGCATGTGCAATTCGCAGTACACGATTCATTGGGTGGTGAAATCCTAGTAACCTATGATGACCTATTGCCCGATCTATTCCGTGAAGGACAAGGCATTGTCGCCCAGGGCGTGTTAGGTGAAGATGGCAAACTCGCAGCAACTGAAGTTTTAGCTAAGCATGATGAGAACTATATGCCACCAGAAGTTGCCGAGGCCATGGGCCAAAAACACGAAAAACTCGATTACAGCCAGCAGAATACGGCGGCGCCTAAGTAATCCATCTCCATTGCAAAAGCCTCTTCGTGAGGCTTTTTTATTCCTAAATTTCAGCGATAAAAGCTGAACTATAATAAAAGCAGTTTCCATAAAACAAACTGCACATGACTTCTATAACATCCATAGTCAACCGATCTCTGTTAATACTTCTGCTCGCATTTTGCAGCAACTTTACTAACGTCTATGCTGCGAAAGTGGTTGTTATTGAAAGTTATCATCAAGGTTATCTGTGGGACAAACAATATTATCAAGCCATTCTCGATAATCTCACTCCGCAACATGAAGTGAGTTATTTTGAAATGGATACGAAACGTATACCTAAGAACCAATATGCAGCACAGGCCGATCGGGCCTGGCAGTTTATCGAGCAACAAAAGCCGCAGCTTGTGATCCTGGCTGACGATAATGCCGTTAATTTCCTGCATCAAAGATTAAATATCAGTCAAATACCCGTGGTCTATCTCGGGGTCAATATGAATCCAAGAGAGTACCAACTCAATGAACATAAACTGTTCACCGGTGTACTTGAAAGACCATTACTTCGGCGCTCATTAATCCTTATCCATCGGCTGTTACCAAAATCAGAACATAGAAAAATATTGGTGATGTTCGATCAAAGTAATACATCAAAACTTGCGGCCGATTACATTAGCAAACAGCAATCAAGCATGTTGAGTGATATTGAGGTCAACGTAGTACAACTGAATCGCCTAGAGGAATGGCAGCAACAAGTACTGACAGCCAAGAAACAAGGTTTTACCGCTATTGTTATAGCACTCTATCAAACAGTAAGAGATGAAGGTAATCACTCTGTCGACGCCGAACAACTGCTTAAATGGATTGCGGAAAATACCCCTGTTCCTAATTTTGGGTTTTGGGGATTCAGTGTCTCCGCTGATGGTAACATAGGTGGCTATGTGTTAGATGGCTATCATCACGGAACCATAGCCGCGAAAATGGCAGCAAAGATCCTTACAGGTGAAAAACCAGAGGATATTTTTCCGGTAACGGATGACCTTGGAACCTATATGTTCAGTCGGCAAGGGGTTGAGAAATGGCAGCTAAACCTACCTAAAGAGATAGAAAAACAAACGCTATGGGTGGATTAAAGACGAATGAAAGGCATAAAAAAACCGGGCTATTGCCCGGTTTTTTAAATGTGTAACCTTAATTATTCAGCAGCTTCAACATCAACAGCTTGAGCAGCTTCTGGGCGACCAACTAGCTCGATGTAAGCCATTGGGGCTTTATCACCAGCACGTAAACCGCACTTAAGGATACGGGTATAGCCACCAGGACGTTCCTGGTAACGTGGACCCAACTCAGTAAATAACTTACCTACGACTTCAGCGTCGCGAGTACGTGCAAACGCTAAACGACGGTTTGCAACGCTGTCACTCTTAGCAAGTGTTATCAGAGGCTCAACTACGCGACGCAGTTCTTTCGCTTTAGCTACGGTTGTCTTGATGATCTCATGACGAACCAGTGAGCTTGCCATGTTACGGAACATAGCTTGGCGGTGGCTGCTGTTGCGGTTAAGTTGACGACCACTCTTACGATGGCGCATGACCTAATCCTTATAACCTAAATCTGTACAAACCTGAGACTTATAGGTCGTCTGCTAAACTAGCTGGAGGCCAGTTTTCCAAACGCATACCTAACGACAGTCCGCGAGAAGCCAAAACGTCCTTAATTTCAGTAAGAGATTTCTTACCTAGGTTAGGGGTCTTAAGCAGCTCAACTTCAGTACGCTGTACCAGATCTCCGATGTAATGAATCGCTTCGGCTTTCAAGCAGTTAGCCGAACGTACAGTTAGCTCTAAATCGTCGACAGGACGCAACAGAATCGGATCGAACTCCGGCTTCTCTTCTTTCAATTCTGGCTCAGTCACGTCACGCAGCTCAACAAACGCATCCAGCTGTTCGGCTAAGATGGTTGCAGAACGACGGATAGCTTCCTCAGGATCGATAGTACCGTTAGTGGTCATATCGATAACGAGTTTATCCAAGTCAGTACGCTGTTCAACACGAGCTGCTTCTACATTGTAGGCAATACGTGCGACTGGCGAGAAAGAAGCATCAACCAGCAAACGGCCGATTGGGCGATCATCGTCTTCGGTCTGTGCACGAGCAGATGCTGGCACATAACCACGACCACGCTCAACGCGAATACGCATGCTGATATCATTGTTACCAGTCAAATGACAGATAACATGATCAGGATTCACGATAGTGACATCACCATCATGCGTGATATCTGCTGCGATGACAGGGCCTGCGCCGGACTTGCTCAACGTAAGCATAGCCTCGTCTTTACCCTCGATAGTCACTGCTAACCCTTTCAGGTTTAACAAGATCTCAAGGATATCTTCTTGTACGCCTTCCTTACTGCTGTATTCGTGCAGTACACCGTCAATCTCGACTTCGGTAACCGCGCAGCCGGGCATAGACGACAATAGGATGCGACGCAACGCGTTACCTAAAGTG
The DNA here is from genome assembly GCF_016406305.1 of Shewanella putrefaciens. Classification (NCBI taxonomy): domain Bacteria; kingdom Pseudomonadati; phylum Pseudomonadota; class Gammaproteobacteria; order Alteromonadales; family Shewanellaceae; genus Shewanella; species Shewanella putrefaciens. Next base: position 248,916 of record NZ_CP066369.1, on the reverse strand, counting down.
TGGCCGAAACCACGCTCAAGCGGTTCCAGTGTAACCTTGGCACGTGTTGAGTTAACCTGCTCGATATCAACGAGACGCGGTTTAAGAAATTCTGTAACAGAACCCTGCATTGTGTCCTCTCTTGTTTGTTAGCCTTACTTAGAGTAAAGCTCGACGATCAGCTGTTCGTTAATTTCCGCAGACAAATCGCTACGTTCTGGAACGCGCTTGAAAGCACCTTCCATTTTCGCGCTGTCGACTTCAACCCATGTAGGCTTCTCGCGTTGAGCTGCCACTTCTAAAGCCGCTTTAATACGAGCTTGAGTGCGTGACTTCTCGCGGATGCTCACAACATCATTCGCAGACACTTTGAATGACGGAATGTTAACAACACGACCGTTAACCATAATTGATTTATGGCTTACTAGCTGACGTGATTCTGCACGAGTCGCACCGAAGCCCATACGATAAACAACGTTATCTAAACGGGTTTCTAAAAGTTGCAACAGGTTTTCACCAGTGTTGCCTTTCAGACGTGCAGCATCTTTGTAGTAGTTACGGAATTGTTTTTCTAACACACCGTAAATACGACGAACTTTTTGTTTTTCGCGTAACTGTAAACCGTACTCTGACAGACGTGGCTTACGAGCGCCATGCTGTCCAGGTGCAGATTCCAGTTTACACTTTGAATCGATTGCTCTCACACCGCTTTTTAAGAAAAGGTCTGTACCTTCTCGGCGGCTGAGCTTGAGCTTGGGACCCAAGTATCTTGCCATGATCTTTCTCCAACTATCCTAATGAAACGGCGTTATACACGACGCTTTTTAGGAGGACGACAACCATTATGAGGGATCGGCGTCACATCGGTAATGTTGGTAATTTTATAACCAACAGCGTTCAGCGCACGAATGGCTGACTCACGACCTGGACCTGGACCCTTCACAAACACTTCAAGGTTTTTTAAACCGTAGTCTTGAGCAGCAGCACCTGCACGCTCAGCAGCCACCTGTGCAGCAAATGGAGTAGATTTACGTGAACCACGGAAACCTGAACCACCTGAAGTAGCCCATGACAACGCATTACCTTGACGATCTGTAATGGTGACAATAGTGTTGTTGAAAGAAGCATGGATATGAGCCATGCCATCTGCAACCTGTTTACGTACGCGCTTACGCGGAGAACGTGACGGAACTTTAGCCATTGCTTTACCTTCCCGTTACTTTCTAATTGGTTTACGTGGACCTTTACGCGTACGCGCATTGGTCTTAGTACGTTGCCCACGAAGAGGCAGGCTACGACGATGGCGGAGACCACGATAACAACCAAGATCCATAAGACGCTTGATGTTCATTGAAATCTCACGACGTAAGTCACCTTCTACAATGTATTTGGCGACTTCTTCGCGTAGTGTATCTATTTGAGCTTCGCTCAATTCCTTGATCTTAGCAGTTTCAGCGATTGCTGTAGCCGCGCAGATTGCTCTAGCGCGAGTACGGCCGATGCCGAAAATTGCAGTCAATGCGATGACTGTATGCTTTTGATCAGGAATGTTAATGCCAGCGATACGGGCCACTATGCACTCCTTAAGTTAAAGGCCAACTGCGAAAAGCCCGAAAGGATACTCGACAGCTGACAGATTTGCAAACAATATTTTGTTCAGCCCAAAATTGGGCTGAACAAATTTTCTTAATTAGCCTTGACGCTGTTTGTGTTTTGGTTCAACACAGATAACGCGTACAACGCCACTACGCTTGACGATCTTGCAGTTACGGCAGATCTTCTTCACGGAAGCTCGAACTTTCATTTCATCACTCCGTAAAGCTAATTAGCGACCAAAGCGATCTAAATTCGCTTTGTTTACTAGGTTAGCTTTCTTCATCACAGACTCATACTGATGAGACATCATATGGGTCTGAACCTGAGCCATGAAGTCCATGATCACAACTACCATAATAAGTAGTGAAGTACCGCCAAAATAGAACTGTACTTTCCATGCGATTAACATGAACTCCGGAATTAAACAGATAAAGGTAATGTATAACGCGCCTGCTAATGTCAAACGGGTCATTACTTTATCAATGTAACGCGAAGTCTGTTCTCCAGGACGGATCCCAGGGATGAATGCACCACTCTTCTTCAGGTTATCAGCTGTCTCACGTGGGTTAAACACCAACGCAGTATAGAAGAAACAGAAGAAAATAATTGCTGTTGCATATAATAATGAGTAAAGCGGTTGTCCTGGTGACACAGCCAGTGAAAAATCACTTAACCATGACATAGACTCATTTTGACCAAACCACTGAGCCAGTGTGCCTGGGAACAAAATGATGCTTGACGCAAAAATTGGAGGAATTACACCCGCCATGTTTATCTTCAAGGGTAAATGCGTGCTCTGCGCAGCGAACACCTTACGGCCCTGCTGACGCTTAGCATAGTTAACGACGATACGGCGTTGACCACGTTCCACAAATACGACGAAGTAAGTCACAGCAAATACAATCACCGCGAGCAACAACAATACTAACACATTCAAGTCACCTTGACGCGCCTGCTCAGCCGTTTGGCCGATAGCGGAAGGTAATCCAGCAACAATACCTGCGAAAATCAGAATCGAGATACCATTACCTATACCACGTTCGGTAATCTGTTCACCTAGCCACATCAGGAACATAGTTCCAGTAACTAAGCTGACAACCGCAACAAAGTAGAATCCAAAACCAATGTTGACCACAAGGCCAGGCACTAAATTTGGTAACCCAGTTGCTATACCGACCGACTGGAATGTACCCAGCACTAAGGTGCCCCATCGAGTATATTGACTGATTTTCTTACGTCCTGATTCGCCTTCCTTTTTCAGTTCAGCGAGTGCAGGATGCACCACAGTCAATAACTGCATAATGATAGATGCCGAAATATACGGCATGATACCCAATGCAAAGATAGAAGCACGCTCAAGGGCACCACCCGAGAACATGTTAAACATGCCAAGGATGGTTCCACTTTGCTGAGCAAACAGCTCTGCTAATACAGCTGCGTCAATACCAGGAATTGGCACAAACGAACCGGCTCTAAAGACGATAATCGCACCAATCACGAACAGGAGGCGAGCTTTCAACTCAGAAAGTCCACCTTTCGCGCTTTTTAAATCAAGTCCTGGTTTTGCCATCGACGTATTATTCCTCGATCTTACCGCCAGCAGCTTCAATCGCTGCACGTGCACCTTTGGTTACCTTCAGACCTTTAACAGTCACAGGGCGCTCAATGGTACCTGAAAGAACAATTTTCGCAAACTGGATGTTGCGAGTAATAACGTTCGCATCTTTCAGAGCGTTTAAGTCGATAACATCACCGTTAACTTTAGCTAGTTCGAGTACACGAACTTCAGCTGTTACCATAGCGCGACGCGAGGTAAAACCAAATTTAGGTAAACGGATCTTAAGTGGCATTTGACCACCCTCGAAGCCAGGGCGTACACCGCCACCAGAACGAGATTTTTGGCCTTTATGACCACGACCCGCTGTTTTACCTAAGCCTGAACCCATACCACGGCCTACGCGCTTTGGTGCATGCTTAGAGCCTGCAGCTGGAGATAGAGTATTTAAACGCATCTATTAATCCTCCACCTTAACCATGTAGTAGACCTTGTTGATCATACCGCGAACAGAAGGAGTATCTTCTAATTCAACAGTGTGACCAATGCGACGCAGACCAAGACCTGTTAAGGTTGCACGGTGTTTCGGTAAACGACCGATACCGCTTTTAGTCTGAGTAACTTTTACAGTTTTAGTTGCCATGGTGCATTACCCCCGAATTTCGTCAACATTCAGGCCACGCTTAGCTGCGATTTGCGAAGGTGACTTCATGTGCACCAATGCATCGACAGTCGCGCGAACGATGTTGATCGGGTTAGTAGAACCGTATGCTTTTGACAGAACGTTATGAACGCCTGCTACTTCCAATACGGCACGCATTGCGCCACCGGCGATAATACCGGTACCCTGTGATGCTGGTTGCATGTATACACGTGAACCAGTATGACGACCTTTAACTGGGTGATGCAGAGTACCTGCATTCAACTCCACGGTCACCATGTTACGACGGGCTTTTTCCATAGCTTTTTGAATTGCTGCTGGAACTTCGCGCGCTTTACCATAGCCATAGCCGACCTTACCATTACCGTCACCCACTACTGTTAGTGCTGTGAAGCTAAAGATACGACCGCCCTTAACTACTTTAGAAACACGATTAACTGCAATCAATTTCTCTTGCAGATCGTCTTTTTGCTGAGCTTCTAATTTAGCCATTTTTATAACCCCTTAGAACTGGAGGCCAGCTTCACGAGCAGCATCTGCTAGAGCAGCTACACGACCGTGATACTTGAAACCAGAACGATCGAACGCAACAGAAGTTACGCCTTTTTCGATCGCGCGCTCAGCAACAAACTTACCTACTGCTTTAGCCGCGTCTACGTTACCGGTACTCTTCAGTTGCTCTTTAACCGCTTTTTCCACGGTTGAAGCAGCTGCCACCACCTGAGCTTCAGGATTGATCACCTGAGCATAAATGTGACGCGGTGTACGATGTACAACCAGACGGTTCACGCCCAGCTCTTGGATCTTCTTACGAGCGCGAATAGCGCGACGTAAGCGAGATGTTTTCTTATCCATATCGCGTTACCTACTTCTTCTTAGCCTCTTTACGGCGTACTTCTTCGTCGTCATAGCGAACACCCTTGCCTTTGTATGGCTCTGGTGGACGATATCCGCGAATCTCAGCAGCGACTTGGCCAATTAACTGTTTATCAACGCCACGGAGGACGATGTCAGTTTGGCTAGGGCACTCTGCAGTAACGCCTGCGGGCAGTTTGTGTACTAACGGATGAGAGAAACCTAAAGTCAGGTCAATATCAGCACCGACGAGTTTCGCACGGTAACCAACGCCAACTAACTTTAACTTACGCTCAAAACCTTGAGATACACCAACAACCATGTTGTTTACTAATGCACGAGTTGTACCAGCCTGTGCCCAAGCGTTAACTACGCCTTCAACAGGGAGGAACTTAACTACGCCATCTTCAATTACAACATTGACCGCATTGTTGATCACTCGAGTCAGACTACCTTTCGCGCCTTTGACGGTCAGGGTCTGTTCGTTTAAGGTCACCTCTACGCCAGCTGGAATAGATACTGGTGCTTTTGCTACACGAGACATTCCTAGCTCCTTATGCTACGTAGCAGATAACCTCGCCACCCATGCCTGCAAGGCGGGCGGCACGATCAGTCATCAAGCCTTTAGAAGTGGACACAATTGCGACACCCAGTCCGCCCATCACCTTTGGAAGTTCGTTTTTACCTTTGTAAATACGAAGACCAGGACGACTTACGCGCTGGATAGTCTCAACGACTGGTTGGCCTTGGAAATACTTTAAAGTAATTTCCAGTTCAGGCTTGGCTTCATCTGCTACGGCGTAATCAGCGATGTAACCTTCTTCTTTAAGCAGTTTCGCAATAGCGACTTTCAACTTAGCAGAAGGCATCTTCACAGATACTTTGTTAGCAGCTTGGCCGTTACGAATACGGGTTAACATATCCGCAATAGGATCTTGCATGCTCATATTAGCTTACTCCGTGACAAGTGCTTACCAGCTAGCCTTACGTAGGCCAGGAACTTCACCACGCATGGTTGCTTCACGTAACTTGATACGGCTTAAGCCGAACTTACGTAGGAAACCATGTGGGCGACCAGTTTGATTACAACGATTGCGTTGACGCGCAGCGCTGGAATCACGTGGTAGAGCTTGCAACTTTAATACTGCATCCCAACGATCTTCGTCAGAAGAAGTTGGACTGACAATAATAGCTTTAAGAGCGGCGCGCTTTTCAGCGAACTTAGCTACGAGCTGTGCACGTTTAACTTCACGTGCTTTCATTGATGATTTTGCCATTACGCTACCCTTATTTCTTGAATGGGAAGTTAAAAGCGTCTAACAAAGCACGACCTTCTTCGTCAGTCTTCGCAGAGGTAGTGATAACAATATCCATACCGCGAATTTTATCGATTTTATCGTAATCGATCTCTGGGAAAATGATCTGCTCACGCACGCCCATTGCGTAGTTACCACGGCCGTCAAACGCTTTAGCGCTTAAGCCACGGAAGTCACGAATACGTGGGATTGCGATATCGACTAAACGCTCTAAGAATTCCCACATACGCTCACCGCGCAGGGTCACTTTACAGCCAATAGGGTAGCCTTCACGGATTTTAAAACCAGCAACTGATTTACGAGCAACAGTTACTACTGGTTTTTGACCAGCGATCGCAGTCATATCACGGAGCGCATGCTCCATAACTTTTTTGTCTGCAACTGCTTCGCCAACACCCATGTTCAGGGTGATTTTCTCAATCCGAGGGACTTGCATGACACTGGTATAACCGAACTTTTTAGCAAGTTCAGCGACAACAGTCTCTTGGTATTTATCATGCAGTTTCGCCATCGTTTACTCCAATTACTTAACGAGTTCACTGGTCGATTTGAAGAAGCGAACTTTTTTGCCATCTTCAAAGCGGAAACCAACGCGATCAGCTTTGCCAGTGGCAGAGTTGAAAATCGCTACATTTGATGCTTGTATCGGTGCTTCTTTCTCAACAATACCGCCAGCTACGCCCAATTGTGGGTTTGGCTTTTGGTGTTTTTTGACAAGATTGATGCCTTCAACAATTAATTTACCAGTAGGTAGGACTTGAGAAACTTTAGCACGTTTACCCTTGTCTTTACCTGCCAATACAATCACTTCGTCTTCACGACGGATTTTAGCTGCCATTTTGAAGCTCCTTACAGTACTTCTGGTGCCAGCGAGACAATTTTCATGAATTGCTCATTACGCAATTCACGTGTCACTGGTCCAAAGATACGAGTGCCAATCGGCTGCAGGTTGTTGTTCAAAAGAACCGCTGCATTCCGATCGAAGCGAATGACAGAACCGTCTGGACGACGTACGCCTTTCTTAGTACGGACTACCACCGCGTTATACACATCACCTTTCTTCGCTTTAGCGCGAGGAATCGCTTCTTTTACAGAAACTTTGATAATGTCGCCGATACCGGCATAACGACGATGAGAGCCACCCAAGACCTTAATACACTGAACTCTGCGTGCGCCGCTGTTACATGCGACGTCAAGAGTCGATTGCATTTGGATCATTTTAAGTGCTCCGCTATCGTTACTACACAATTCCCACTATGGGACTATAAACGCCAATTTTTGCTATTAATTTAGTCAAAAATGGCGCGCAAATATAACACCATAAAAGTGGAAAGTATAGTATTAAAAAACAAACGGCCCCAAATACTGGAGCCGTTTACCTAAATACCTAATTATCTTAGGCCTTTGATACTACTTCAACCAGGGTCCAAGATTTAGTCTTAGACAAAGGACGGCATTCGCGAATTGCGACTACGTCACCTTCATTGCACTGATTCGTTTCGTCATGTGCATGGATCTTAGTCGTACGCTTAATGTATTTCCCATAGATTGGGTGTTTCACTTGGCGTTCGATAGCTACAGTAATGGTTTTATCCATTTTGTTGCTAGTCACACGACCCTGCAAAGTACGGATTTTATCAGACATTATGCACCCGCCTTAGAAGTAATAATGGTCTTAACGCGCGCAATATTACGGCGCACTAATTTCAGTTGATGAGTCTGAGTCAACTGACCAGTGGCGTGTTGCATACGCAGGTTGAACTGCTCACGCAGCAGACCAAGTAGTTCAGCGTTCAGTTCTTCAACGCTCTTTTCTCTTAGTTCGCTCGCTTTCATTACATCACCGTCTTAGTTACGAAGGTAGTCTTAATTGGAAGCTTGGCAGCAGCTAAGGCAAACGCTTCACGAGCGATCACTTCAGAAACACCATTCATCTCATAAAGAACCTTACCAGGTTGAATCTGACATACCCAGTATTCAACGTTACCTTTACCTTTACCCATACGCACTTCAAGAGGCTTAGAGGTAATCGGCTTGTCCGGGAAAACTCGAATCCAAATTTGTCCCTGACGCTTAATGTGACGTGTCATGGCACGACGTGCAGATTCGATCTGACGTGCAGTTAAACGGCCACGGCCGACTGCTTTCAGACCAAAAGTACCAAAGCTAACTTCGGTACCGTTCGCTAGACCGCGGTTACGGCCTTTGAACATCTTGCGAAACTTCATACGTTTAGGTTGCAGCATTGCCGGCTCTCCTATTTACCACGAGGCTTGCGCTTAGGTTGCTGCTGTTTCGGCTCTTCAATCTGTGGCAGCATTCCGTCCAGAACTTCACCTTTGAAGATCCAAACTTTAACACCAATCACACCGTATTGAGTGTGACTTTCAGATGTAGAATAGTCGATATCAGCACGCAAAGTATGTAAAGGTACACGACCTTCACGATACCACTCAGAGCGCGCAATCTCAGCACCGCCTAGACGGCCACTAACTTCAACTTTGATACCTTGAGCACCAATACGCATTGCGTTTTGTACCGCGCGCTTCATAGCACGACGGAACATCACACGACGCTCTAATTGCTGCGCAATAGAGTCAGCAACTAATTTGGCATCTAGCTCAGGTTTACGGATCTCAGCGATGTTAATTTGAGCAGGAGTGCCAGCAAGTTTAGAAACTGCAGCACGCAATACTTCAACGTCTTCACCTTTCTTACCAATCACAACGCCTGGACGGGCAGTGTGAATCGTAACGCGGATGCTTTTCGCTGGACGTTCGATAACAATCTTAGATACTGACGCAGCTTGTAGCTTCTCTACAAGAAACTTACGCACTTCCCAGTCGCTGTTCAGATTATTCGCATAATCTGACTTATCTGCGTACCAGGTAGAGATCCAAGGCTTGGTGATACCCAGACGGATACCATTAGGATGTACTTTCTGTCCCATTGCTCTCTCCTAGCGATCTGATACAACCACAGTAATGTGGCTGGTACGCTTCATGATACGATCAGCGCGGCCTTTAGCACGTGGCATGATACGCTTCATAGTTGGACCCTCGTCAACAAAGACGGCTCCTACTTTTAGCTCATCAATATCCGCACCTTCGTTGTGTTCGGCGTTTGCGATAGCTGAGTCAAGTACTTTTTTAACCAGTACGGCGGCTTTCTTCGGGCTGAAAGTCAAAATTTCGAGTGCCTTAGCAACAGGCAAACCACGAATTTGATCGGCAACCAGACGGGCCTTCTGCGCAGACGTACGGGCAAAACGATGTTTAGCTAAAACTTCCATCTTATTCCTCCCGTATTAACGCTTCTTCGCTTTCTTATCAGCAGCATGGCCGCGATAAGTGCGAGTTGGTGAGAATTCACCAAGTTTGTGGCCGATCATTTCGTCAGTTACGAACACAGGAACGTGCTGACGACCATTATGGACAGCGATGGTCAAACCAATCATATTTGGAATGATCATAGAGCGACGTGACCAAGTCTTAATAGGCTTTTTGTCACCGGCTTCCATCGCTTTCTCTACCTTCTTCAGCAAGTGCAGGTCAATGAAGGGACCTTTCTTGAGAGAACGTGGCATGGCGAATCCTCTTACTATTTATTACGACGACGTACGATGTACTTGTCAGTGCGCTTGTTACTACGAGTCTTATAACCCTTAGTTGGCACACCCCATGGAGTCACTGGGTGACGACCACCAGAAGTACGGCCTTCACCACCACCGTGTGGATGGTCTACTGGGTTCATTGCAACACCGCGAACTGTTGGGCGAATGCCTCTCCAGCGCTTAGCACCTGCTTTACCTAACTGGCGTAGCATATGTTCGGCATTACCAACTTCACCAAATGTTGCGCGGCAATCAACTGGCACTTTACGCATTTCGCCAGAGCGAAGACGTAGAGTGGCATATGCGCCATCACGAGCAACAACTTGTACATAAGCACCCGCTGAACGCGCGATTTGAGCACCTTTACCAGGCTTCATTTCTACAGCGTGCACAACAGAACCTACAGGAATGTTGCGCAGTGGCATTGCGTTACCGGTTTTGATTTCGGCTTCAACACCAGACTGGATTTTGTCGCCAGCTTGCATGCCTTTAGCAGCAAGAATATAACGACGCTCACCATCCGCATACAGTACTAGAGCGATGTGCGCAGTACGGTTTGGATCGTATTCCAGACGCTCAATCTTTGCAGGGATACCATCTTTATCGCGTTTGAAGTCGATTAAACGGTAATGCTGCTTGTGACCACCACCTACGTGACGGACAGTGATACGGCCAGTATTGTTACGGCCACCACTTTTAGATTTTTTCGCCAACAGGCCAGCAAAGGGTTTACCCTTATGCAGGTCAGTGTTCACCACTTTAACAACGTGGCGACGACCTGGAGAGGTTGGCTTACACTTAATAACTGCCATGATAATTCTCCTTTGCTTACTCAGCGCCGCCGACGAAATCGATGTCAGCACCAGCAGCTAGAGTCACATAGGCTTTTTTCCAATCGCTACGACGACCAGTACGGCCACCAGTGCGTTTAGTTTTGCCTTTGCTCACTAAAGTGCGAACTGAATCAACTTCAACTTCAAATAGCTTAGCAACAGCAGCTTTAATTTCAGCTTTAGTTGCATCGATAGCTACGCGGAAAACAACAGTGTTGTGCTTCTCAGCGTTCACAGTGCTCTTTTCAGAGATGTGTGGAGCGAGAATAACTTTTAGCAAACGTTCTTCGCGGATCATCATGCTAGCATCTCCTCGATTTGCTTCACTGCGTCAGCAGTCACAAGCACAGTGTTGAACGCGATCAGACTCACTGGGTCTAGACCCGCTACGTCACGAACGTCAACCTTGTACAGGTTACGAGCTGCTAAGAATAAGTTCTCATCAACTTCTGCAGTTACAATCAGAACGTCTTCTAGGTTCATTGCTTTTAACTTTGCTTTCAGCTCTTTAGTTTTAGGAGCTTCAACGCCGAAAGATTCAACAACAACCAGACGCTCTTGACGTACCAATTCAGACAGAATGCTTTTCAGCGCGCCGCGGTACATCTTTTTGTTAACTTTTTGGCTATGATCTTGAGTTTTAGCAGCGAATGTTACGCCACCGCCACGCCAGATTGGGCCCTTGACACTACCAGCGCGAGCGCGGCCAGTGCCTTTTTGGCGCCATGGCTTTTTGCCAGAGCCAGTTACTTCCGCACGAGTCTTTTGGCCACGAGTGCCTTGACGCGCGTTTGCAGCGTACGCTACAACTACCTGATGAACCAGTGCCTCGTTAAAGTCACGGCCGAAGGTAGTTTCGGAAACTTCAAGAGCGCTTTGTGCGTCTTTCAATACCAATTCCATTACTATCTCCTCAGACCTTAAGCTTTAACTGCAGGCTTGATGATCAGGTCGCCATTAGTTGCGCCCGGAACAGCACCTTTAACCAGTAGCAGGTTACGCTCAACATCTACACGAACAACTTCTAGATTTTGAGTAGTAACACGCTCGGCACCCATATGGCCTGACATTTTTTTGCCTTTAAATACGCGACCAGGCGTCTGGTTCTGACCAATAGAACCGTTCGAACGGTGCGACAAAGAGTTACCGTGAGTCATATCTTGAGTACGGAAGTTCCAACGCTTAACGCCGCCTTGGAAACCTTTACCTTTTGATTGACCAGTAACATCAACTTTCGCTACATCAGCGAAAATATCAACATTTAGCTCAGCACCAACTTCAATGCCCTCGCCTTCACCGTCTGCCAGACGCACTTCCCACAAACCACGACCGGCTTCAACACCGCTCTTGGCAAAGTGACCTGCTTCTGGTTTAGTGATGCGATTGGCTTTTTTGGTACCAGTAGTAACTTGAAGCGCGCGGTAGCCGTCAGTTTCTAAAGTTTTCACTTGAGTAACACGGTTGCCAGCAACTTCAATTACTGTAACAGGTATTGAAACACCATCTTCAGTGAAGATGCGAGTCATACCAACTTTACGACCAATAAGACCGATAGCCATCTCTCAAACCTCTTCTAAGGATCTCAATTAACCCAAGCTAATCTGTACGTCGACACCAGCCGCAAGATCTAAACGCATTAACGCGTCTACAGTCTTTTCAGTTGGCTCTACGATGTCAACCAGGCGCTTGTGAGTACGTAATTCGTACTGGTCACGAGCATCTTTATTAACGTGCGGAGAGATCAAAACGGTATAACGCTCTTTGCGCGTAGGTAGTGGAATAGGACCACGTACCTGGGCGCCAGTACGCTTAGCAGTTTCAACGATTTCCGCTGTAGACTGATCAATTAAACGATGATCAAATCCTTTCAAGCGGATACGGATTCTTTGGTTCTGCATTGACCAGAGCTCCTAAAATGGACACATAAAAAATCACCCTCTAGCTTCTTCCTTATTGGAAAAGCAGAGCGAGATGATTTAACCGTTCGACTCCCAATCGGAGCCGCTATGATAATGATTAACTTAATTGACTAATCATTTATATTCGTCGACCTAGGTCAACGAGGGGGCCATTATACCCATCTAAATTTAGATATCAAGCCCACTGTGTAAATAGTCATCAAAAAGACTATTCAACTTCAGAGTGGCGAGCATTTTACACAAAATTTAAAATAACGCTAGCCCCAAAATAAAAAAGGAAGCCTAGGCTTCCTTTTTCAGCATTGTTTCTAAGCTCGCGATTAAGCGAAAATCTTAGCTACAACACCAGCGCCTACTGTACGGCCACCTTCACGGATTGCGAAGCGTAAACCTTCGTCCATCGCGATTGGGCAGATCAGAGTCACTTTCATCTTGATGTTGTCGCCTGGCATTACCATCTCTACGCCTTCTGGCAGTTCGATAGTACCGGTTACGTCAGTTGTACGGAAGTAGAACTGTGGACGGTAGCCTTTGAAGAATGGAGTGTGACGTCCACCTTCTTCTTTTGACAGCACGTATACTTCTGATTCAAAAGTGGTGTGTGGGTTGATTGAACCTGGCTTCGCTAATACTTGACCACGTTCTACGTCATCACGCTTAGTACCACGTAACAAAATACCACAGTTCTCACCTGCACGACCTTCGTCAAGCAGTTTACGGAACATTTCTACACCAGTACAAGTCGTCTTAGTCGTTGCACGTACACCAACGATTTCAACTTCGTCGCCTACGCGAACAATACCACGCTCAACACGACCAGTTACTACTGTACCACGGCCAGAGATTGAGAATACGTCTTCGATTGGCAGTAGGAACGGCTTATCGATGTCACGTTGTGGTTCTGGAATGTAAGAATCCAGAGCCGCTGCTAATTCAATGATCTTCGCTTCCCACTCTGGCTCGCCTTCTAGCGCTTTCAGAGCTGAACCTTGGATTACTGGTAAGTCATCACCTGGGAAATCGTATTCTGATAACAGTTCACGAACTTCCATCTCAACTAGCTCTAACAGCTCTTCGTCATCTACCATGTCACACTTGTTCATGAACACGATGATGTACGGTACGCCAACCTGACGAGAAAGCAGGATGTGCTCACGAGTCTGTGGCATTGGGCCGTCTGTAGACGCTACTACTAGGATCGCGCCGTCCATCTGTGCAGCACCAGTGATCATGTTTTTAACATAGTCAGCGTGGCCTGGGCAGTCTACGTGTGCGTAGTGACGTGAAGGCGTGTCATATTCGATGTGAGAGGTATTGATGGTAATACCGCGCTCACGCTCTTCTGGAGCGTTATCGATTTGAGAGAAGTCTTTAGCTTCGCCACCGTAGGTCTTAGCCAGTACGTGAGAGATAGCTGCAGTCAGAGTGGTTTTACCATGGTCAACGTGACCAATGGTGCCCACGTTTACGTGAGGCTTAATACGTTCAAATTTAGCTTTTGCCACGATATATTCCTTTCTTTTCAGAATAGTCCAGTCAAAGCTGGACCATATAACATTTATGTCGTAACTGGAAATTAGCTACGAGATTCAATAATCGCTTTCGCAATGTTTTGCGGTGCATCAGAGTACTTCAAGAACTCCATAGAGTACGAAGCACGCCCCTGAGTTGCAGAGCGCAAATCAGTTGCATAACCAAACATTTCAGAAAGAGGCACTACAGCATGGACTATTTTGATGCCACCAAAGCCATCATCCATACCTTCAATCAAACCACGACGACGGTTTAAATCACCAACCACGTCACCCATGTAGTTCTCTGGGGTAGTGACTTCTACTTTCATGCAAGGCTCGAGCAACACAGGTTTCGCCTCAAGCGCACCCTTTTTGAAGCCCATAGAACCCGCAATTTTGAACGCCATTTCATTCGAGTCCACATCATGATATGAACCATCGAACAGAGTGACCTTCACGTCCAACACAGGGAAGCCAGCGAGTACGCCGTTCTTCATCTGTTCTTGGATACCTTTATCAACCGCAGGAATGAATTCACGAGGAACCACACCCCCTACAATCGCATTGATAAATTCGTAACCAGCGCCTTCTTCATTAGGCTCTAGTTTTAACCAAACATGGCCGAATTGTCCACGACCACCTGATTGGCGTACAAATTTACCTTCCGCTTCAACTGATCCACGAATGGTTTCACGGTAGGCCACTTGAGGCTTACCTACGTTACATTCAACACCAAATTCACGACGCATACGGTCGACAATGATGTCTAAGTGTAACTCACCCATTCCTGAAATCAGAGTTTGTGATGATTCTTCGTCAGTTTCAACCCGGAATGAAGGATCTTCCGCTGCAAGCTTTTGCAGCGCGATACCCATCTTATCTTGGTCAGCTTTAGACTTAGGCTCAACGGCAATGGTAATTACTGGCTCAGGGAACTCCATACGTTCCAAGATCACTTTATGATCGTTATCACAAAGCGTATCACCCGTAGTGACTTCTTTTAAGCCAATAGCCGCGGCAATATCACCAGCACGGACTTCTTTCAGCTCAGTTCGATCGTTGGCGTGCATTTGCACGATACGACCGATACGTTCACGTTTCTGTTTAACAGAGTTGTAAACGCCTGACCCCGATTCGAGTACGCCTGAGTACACACGGATAAAGGTTAGAGTGCCTACGAATGGATCTGTAGCAATCTTAAATGCCAATGCAGCAAAAGGTGCATTGTCATCTGATGGGCGTTCTACTTCTTGCTCATTTTCGTCGATGCCCTTAATTGGAGGCACATCAACGGGAGCTGGCAAGAATTCTACTACCGCATCGAGTACCGCTTGAACGCCCTTGTTCTTAAATGCAGAACCACAGGTCGCTAAAACGATTTCATTATTTATAGTACGTTGACGCAGCGCTTTTTTGATCTCGTCTTCTGATAGGGTACCTTCTTCAAGGTATTTATCCATCAGCTCATCCGAGGCCTCGGCGGCAGCTTCGATCAGATACTCATGCATTTCAGCAGCTTTAGCCGCTAAATGCGCTGGGATCTCTTCATAAGTAAAAGTCATTCCCTGGTCTGCTTCATTCCAGTTAATGGCTTTCATCTTGATTAAATCGATCACGCCGGTGAAGTTTTCTTCTGAACCGATATTTAATTGGATCGGTACACAAGTCGCTCCAAGGCGAGTTCTGATTTGCTTCACTACACGTTCAAAGTCCGCACCTGCGCGGTCCATTTTGTTAACAAATACGAGGCGTGGAACGCGGTATTTGTCAGCTTGACGCCAGACGGTTTCCGATTGGGGTTCAACACCTGAAGAACCACAGAAAACCACAACGGCGCCGTCAAGGACGCGCAAAGAACGCTCAACTTCAATAGTGAAGTCAACGTGACCAGGGGTATCGATGATATTGATGCGGTGTTCAGTGAATTGAGCATCCATACCACGCCAGAAGGTTGTTACAGCGGCAGAGGTAATTGTGATACCACGCTCTTGCTCTTGAACCATCCAGTCAGTGGTCGCGGCGCCGTCATGCACCTCACCGATTTTATGAGACAAACCGGTATAGAACAGAACACGTTCTGTTGTGGTGGTTTTACCTGCATCCACATGAGCACAAATACCGATATTACGATAACGCTCAATTGGGGTTATACGAGCCACGATTATACCCTCTCCACCAAGACGGTTGTCTTGGCAATATCAACAACAATGGTGTGGACCTAAGCCCACACCATCAGATTACCAACGGTAATGAGCAAAGGCCTTGTTAGCTTCAGCCATGCGGTGCACGTCTTCACGCTTCTTAACAGCAGTACCTTTGTTTTCAGACGCATCTAGCATTTCACCTGCTAGACGTAAAGCCATAGATTTTTCACCACGCTTACGAGCAGCTTCAACTAACCAGCGCATCGCCAGTGCGTTACGACGCACAGGACGAACTTCACATGGTACCTGGTACGTAGAACCACCCACGCGACGAGATTTAACTTCGACTGATGGGCGAACGTTGTCCAGGGCTGCTTCAAGGATAACTAAATGGTTTTCGCTTTTCTTTTCAGCGATAACGTCTAGTGCCTTGTAAATAATTTTTTCTGCAGTCGACTTTTTGCCGTCTTGCATAATGACGTTGATGAACTTAGCCAGCAACTCACTGTGAAACTTTGGATCTGGTAGGATTTTACGTTGTCCTACAACGCGACGTCTTGGCATAACAATTCTCCGTATGCTTCAGGGATTTCCAAAACTGGAATTCTCAAAATAAACTAGCTTGGCCTTACTTAACGGATAAGTTAAGACTTAGGACGCTTTGCACCGTACTTAGAACGACTTTGGCGACGTGAGCTCACGCCAGCACAGTCTAGTGCGCCACGGACAGTGTGATAGCGAACACCTGGTAAGTCTTTAACACGACCACCACGGATTAAGATCACGCTGTGTTCCTGCAGGTTGTGGCCTTCACCGCCGATGTACGAAGTAACTTCGAAACCGTTAGTTAGACGCACACGAGCTACTTTACGTAGTGCAGAGTTAGGTTTTTTAGGGGTAGTAGTGTACACACGTGTACAAACACCACGCTTCTGTGGGCACGCATTCAACGCAGGCACGTTAGTCTTGTCGACTTTTGGCGCGCGTGGCTTACGTACCAACTGGTTTACAGTTGCCATGTATAGCTCCGAGTCAGTTGAATCAAACTCAACGATAAGGTGTGAAAAATCTATATCCCACAATGGTGGGACGCGGAATTTTAGAAAGGTAATACCGGACTGTCAAGAAATAGCCAACTTTTGCGGCATTTTACAAGAAAAAAGGCGCCAAAGGCGCCTTTTTGTTACAAACTGATTACTTAATCTTGGCTGCCAGCCAAGTTTAACAGATCAGCGAGGTTCTGTTCCGCTTCACTTGCAGTGATCTTATTCACTACAACTGGCTCGTCTTTCTTAGCACGGGCATCATTACGGGTCTTGTGATATGCGTAACCTGTACCGGCTGGGATCAGACGGCCTACGATAACGTTTTCTTTCAGACCACGCAGTTGATCGCTCTTACCACCTACGGCGGCTTCAGTCAGTACGCGCGTTGTTTCTTGGAACGAAGCTGCAGAGATAAAGGACTCAGTTGCCAGAGACGCTTTAGTGATACCCAACAGTTCACGTTCGAAGGTCGCAGGTACTTTGCCCTGTGCGATCAGTTCGCGGTTAGCGATCTTAACGCGTGACACTTCAACTTGCTCACCTTCTAAGAACTCAGTGTCGCCAGCAGAAGTAATTAAGCACTTACGCAGCATTTGACGGATGATCACTTCGATATGCTTATCGTTGATCTTCACGCCCTGCAGACGGTAAACGTCCTGCACTTCGTTCACAATGTAGTTAGCTACGTTGTGGATGCCACGTAGACGCAGAATGTCATGCGCCGCTTCTGGACCGTCAGCAATAACTTCACCACGTTCGACTTTTTCACCTTCGAACACGTTTAAGTTACGCCATTTCGGGATCATCTCTTCGTATTGATCGCCACCGTCGGCAGGTGTAATTACCAGACGACGCTTGCCTTTAGTCTCTTTACCAAATGAGATGGTACCGGAGATTTCAGCCAGAATAGCAGGCTCTTTTGGTTTCCGCGCTTCGAACAAGTCAGCAACGCGTGGCAGACCACCGGTGATGTCGCGTGTTTTAGACGATTCCTGCGGAATACGTGCTAAGGCGTCACCCACGTTGATTTGCGCGTTGTCGTCAAGGTTAACGATCGCACTACCGGGTAAGAAGTACTGTGCTGGCACTTCTGTACCTGGGATCATCAAGTCAGCCCCGTTAGCGCCAAGCAGGCGGATCATTGGGCGCATTTCTTTACCCGCAGTACCACGCTGACCAACGTCAAGGATCACGATTGATGACAAACCTGTCAGCTCGTCTGTTTGACGTGTCATAGTGACACCATCAATCATATCAACGAACTTGATGCTACCCGCTACTTCAGAAATGATTGGGTGAGTATGTGGGTCCCAGTTAGCGATGATATCGCCCGCTTCAACCGCCGCATCTTCCAGCTTCTCAAGTACAGTACCGTATGGCACTTTGTAACGCTCTTTCTCACGACCTAACTCATCGATGATGGCCAGCTCAGAAGAACGAGAAACGATAACCAGTTTGCCGTCGCTGTTGGTAACATGCTTAGCATTGTGCAGTTTCAATGAACCCGAGTTTTTCACTTGGACGTTGTTTTCTGCAGAAGCTCTTGATGCCGCACCACCGATGTGGAACGTACGCATCGTTAACTGTGTACCAGGTTCACCGATGGATTGTGCTGCCACAACACCAATGGCTTCACCGTGGTTGATGATATGGCCACGGGCCAAGTCACGACCATAACAGGCGGCACATACACCGAAATCGGTATCACAGGTAATTACTGAACGTACAATCACTTCGTCGATTGAATGCTCTTCTAACTTGTCACACCATGCTTCATCGAGCAGCGTGTTACGTGGTGCTAATACGTCTTCAGTGCCTGGGTAGAACACATCAACGGCAACCACACGACCCAATACGCGTTCACGTAATGGCTCAACTACGTCACCACCTTCGATAAGCGGCTTCATTGTCAGACCTTCGTGGGTACCACAATCGTCTTCGATGACCACTAAATCTTGAGCAACGTCAACCAGACGACGAGTCAGGTAACCCGAGTTCGCTGTCTTCAATGCGGTATCGGCAAGACCCTTACGCGCACCGTGGGTTGAGATGAAGTACTGAAGAACGTTCAGACCTTCACGGAAGTTAGCCACAATTGGGGTCTCGATGATTGAGCCGTCAGGCTTAGCCATCAGACCACGCATACCCGCCAACTGACGGATCTGTGCGGCACTACCACGAGCACCTGAGTCAGCCATCATATAGATGCTGTTAAACGAGGCTTGTTTCTCTTCAACGCCATCACGGTTAATCACTGTCTCAGTTGACAGGTTTTCCATCATAGCCTTAGAAACTTTTTCGTTAGCACTTGCCCAGATATCGATTACTTTGTTGTAACGCTCACCAGCAGTAACCAGACCTGATTGGAACTGCTCTTGAATTTCAAGAACTTCCGCTTCAGCGTCGGCAACTAAGGTGTACTTCTCTGCTGGGATCACCATGTCGTCAATACCGACAGATGCACCAGAGATAGTGGCGAAACGGAAACCGGTATACATCAATTGGTCAGCGAAGATAACGGTATCTTTCAGACCCAGTTGACGGTAACAAGTGTTCAATAATTTAGAAATCTGCTTTTTGCCCATGTTCTGGTTAACCAGATCAAATGACAAACCTGCTGGCAAAATTTGTGACAGCAGTGCACGACCCACAGTCGTATTCACGATACGGCGTTGTTCTGTGCGCTCACCATTGTCACCAATAATGGTTTCAGTGATACGCACTTTCACGCGGGCATGCAGTTCAGCAGCGCCAGTTGCGTAAGCTTTTTCAACTTCAGCAACAGACATAAATGCCATACCTTCACCACGACCGTTGATACGTTCACGGCTGGTGTAGTACAGACCCAATACCACGTCTTGAGACGGAGTGATTACAGGCTCGCCGTTGGCAGGTGACAGGATGTTGTTGGTAGACATCATCAGGGCACGGGCTTCAAGCTGAGCTTCCAGTGTTAACGGTACGTGTACCGCCATTTGGTCACCGTCGAAGTCGGCGTTGTATGCCGCACAAACGAGTGGGTGTAACTGGATGGCTTTACCTTCAATCAGTACGGGTTCGAACGCTTGGATACCTAATCTGTGCAGTGTTGGTGCACGGTTAAGCATCACTGGATGTTCGCGGATCACTTCATCCAGAACGTCCCATACTTCCGCCACTTCACGCTCTACCATCTTCTTAGCCGCTTTGATGGTTGTCGCTAAGCCACGACCTTCTAGCTTGCCATAGATGAATGGCTTGAACAGTTCCAGTGCCATCTTCTTAGGAAGACCACATTGGTGCAGACGTAAAGTAGGACCTACGGTAATAACCGAACGACCAGAGTAGTCGACGCGCTTACCGAGCAAGTTCTGACGGAAACGACCTTGCTTACCTTTGATCATATCGGCCAAAGATTTCAGAGGACGTTTGTTAGAACCGGTAATAGCACGACCACGACGACCGTTATCCAATAGCGCATCAACAGACTCTTGTAACATACGCTTTTCGTTGCGTACGATAATGTCCGGCGCAGCTAAATCTAACAGACGCTTCAAACGGTTGTTACGGTTGATCACGCGGCGATACAGATCGTTCAGATCTGATGTCGCGAAGCGGCCGCCATCGAGCGGTACCAGCGGACGTAAGTCAGGCGGTAACACTGGCAGTACTTTTAGGATCATCCACTCAGGCTTGTTGCCTGAGGTGAAGAATGCTTCCATCAGCTTAAGACGTTTAGTCACTTTCTTGCGACGGGTCTCAGAGTTGATTGAAGGTAATTCTTCACGCATTTGTTCGATTTCTTTCGCTAAATCGATAGCACGTAGCAGTTCAAGAACCGCTTCGGCGCCCATTTTAGCTTCGAACTCATCACCGTATTCTTCCAATGCATCCAGATAGGTTTCTTCTGTCAGCATTTGGCCACGTTCGAGGCTGGTCATGCCAGGCTCGATCACGACGAATGATTCAAAATACAGTACGCGTTCGATATCACGCAGCGTCATATCCAGCATTAAACCGATACGAGACGGCAGTGATTTTAAGAACCAAATGTGCGCAACTGGACTAGCCAGTTCGATGTGACCCATACGCTCACGGCGTACTTTAGTCTGAGTGACTTCAACGCCACACTTTTCACAAATAACACCACGGTGCTTCAAACGTTTGTACTTACCGCACAAACATTCGTAATCTTTGACTGGGCCAAAGATACGCGCACAGAACAGACCTTCACGCTCAGGCTTGAAGGTACGGTAGTTAATGGTTTCTGGCTTCTTAACTTCACCAAAAGACCAAGAACGGATCAGATCAGGCGATGCCAGACCAATTTTGATGCCGTTAAATTCTTCAGTCTTGCTTTGCTGTTTCAGAAACTTTAATAAGTCTTTCACGTTTCTCTCCTGAAGGAGTTAAACCGGGTACTCCGCGACTGCGGAGTACCATTCTGTTGCCAAACGCGGCTACTGCCTACGCTTATTCCTGATCCAACTCGATATTAATACCGAGTGAACGGATCTCCTTCAGTAACACGTTGAAGGACTCTGGCATGCCAGGTTGCATCTGATGGTTACCGTCGACGATGTTCTTATACATCTGAGTACGACCGTTAACGTCATCCGATTTCACGGTGAGCATTTCTTGAAGCGTATAAGCGGCACCATATGCTTCCAGTGCCCACACTTCCATCTCCCCGAAACGCTGACCACCGAACTGAGCTTTACCGCCCAGTGGTTGTTGAGTCACTAAGCTGTACGAGCCGGTAGAACGGGCGTGCATCTTGTCATCAACTAAGTGGTTCAGTTTGAGCATGTACATGTAACCTACTGTTACTTGACGCTCAAATTCGTTACCGGTACGACCATCATACAACTTCAGCTGACCAGAGGTTGGCAAGCCTGCAAGCTCAAGCATCTGCTTGATCTCTTTCTCTTTAGCACCGTCGAATGCAGGAGTCGCAATCGGGATACCACCCTTCAGGTTTTGGGCAAGACGCATCACTTCATCATCGGTGAATGAATCGATATCGACGCGCTGCTGCACTTCGTCACCTAACTCATAAACTTGCTTGATGTAACCACGTACTTCAGCCAGCTCGCGCTGTTCTTCAAGCATCGCAGTGATCTTGTTACCAATACCTTTAGCCGCGGCGCCCATATGGACTTCAAGTACCTGACCAATGTTCATACGTGATGGAACACCTAGTGGGTTCAATACGATGTCTACTGGGTTACCTTGCTCGTCATATGGCATATCTTCGATTGGGCAAATCTTAGAGATAACACCCTTGTTACCATGACGACCCGCCATCTTGTCACCAGGTTGGATAGTACGCTTAACCGCTAAGTAAACCTTAACGATCTTCAGTACGCCTGGCGCCAAGTCATCACCTTGGGTGATCTTGCGACGTTTGATTTCAAACTTCTTATCGAAGTCTGCTTTCAGCTCTTCATGCTGCTCAGCTAATTGCTCAAGTTCAGTTTGTTTTGCTTCATCGTCAATGACTTGAACCAATACATCTTTACGTGGCATCGCTGCGATTTGGGTTTCTGTGAAACCAGCACCTAACAATAGGTTGCGAGCACGGCTCAATACGCCTTCTTCAAGGATCTTGAACTCTTCGCCTAAGTCTTTACGTGCTTGGGCGATGTGCATTTCTTCGATTTCAACAGCACGCTTGTCTTTTTCAACGCCGTCACGGGTAAATACCTGAACGTCGATGATAGTGCCCTTAACAGAGTTAGGTACACGCAGTGAGCTGTCTTTAACGTCAGACGCTTTCTCACCGAAGATAGCGCGGAGTAACTTCTCTTCTGGTGTTAGCTGTGTTTCGCCCTTTGGCGTTACTTTACCGACCAGAATGTCGCCGCCCTTCACTTCTGCACCAATGTAAACGATACCTGACTCGTCGAGTTTCGACAGGGCAGACTCACCTACGTTTGGAATATCAGCCGTGATTTCTTCGCTACCCAGTTTGGTATCACGAGCAATACAAGACAGCTCCTGAATGTGGATAGTTGTGAAGCGGTCTTCTTGCGCTACGCGCTCAGAAATTAAGATCGAGTCTTCGAAGTTGTAACCGTTCCAAGGCATGAACGCGATACGCATGTTCTGGCCAAGGGCTAAGTCACCTAAGTCAGTAGACGGACCGTCTGCTAACACGTCACCACGAACCACTGGCTCGCCAACGGCACAACAAGGGCGTTGGTTGATACAAGTGTTTTGGTTAGAACGGGTGTATTTAGTCAGGTTATAAATGTCGATACCGGCTTCGCCTGGGCGTAGCTCATCTTCATTGACTTTAACAACGATACGGCTCGCATCAACGTAGTCGATCACGCCGCCACGCTTAGCTGACACTACAACACCTGAGTCAACAGCTAGCGTACGTTCAATACCTGTACCTACTAACGGCTTTTCAGAGCGCAGTGTTGGTACGGCTTGACGTTGCATGTTCGCACCCATCAATGCACGGTTAGCGTCGTCGTGTTCTAAGAACGGGATCAGTGATGCAGCAACAGAAATAATCTGCTGTGGCGATACGTCCATGTATTGAATGTCAGACGCGCGCATAAAGGTAGATTCACCTTTGTGACGACAGGCGATCTGTTCTTCAACCATGCGGCCTTGAGCATCAACTTCGATGTTCGCCTGTGCAATCACATAACGACCTTCTTCAATCGCTGACAAGTATTCCACTTCGTCAGTGATCACACCGTCTACCACTTTGCGGTATGGGGTTTCTAAGAAGCCGTAGGAGTTAGTACGGGCAAAACTTGCTAATGAGTTGATTAGACCAATGTTTGGACCTTCAGGGGTCTCAATTGGACATAAACGACCATAATGCGTTGGGTGTACGTCGCGGACTTCGAAGCCAGCACGTTCACGGGTCAAACCACCTGGGCCAAGGGCAGAAATACGACGCTTATGCGTTACTTCTGACAGCGGATTGTTTTGGTCCATGAATTGTGACAGCTGAGAAGAACCGAAGAACTCTTTCACCGCTGCAGAAATTGGCTTAGCGTTGATTAAATCCTGTGGCATCAGCTCGTTCAGATCGCCTAAAGACAGACGTTCACGCACGGCGCGCTCAACACGGACTAAACCTACGCGGAATTGGTTTTCAGCCATTTCACCGACGCTACGAATACGACGGTTGCCCAAGTGATCGATATCATCGACTTCGTCGAAACCGTTACGGATATGAATGATATTCTTCATTACCGCGACGATGTCTTCTTTAGACAATACACCGCTACCTTCGTCATCAGGAATGCTGAGACGACGGTTGAACTTCATACGACCTACTTTAGACAGGTCATAACGCTCTTCACTGAAGAACAAGTTCTGGAATAGTGCTTCGGCAGCATCTTTGGTTGGTGGCTCGCCAGGACGCATCATGCGGTAGATCTCAACCAGCGCTTCTAAGCGGTTAGTGGTTGAATCGATACGCAGCGTATCTGAAATATAAGCACCGTGATCTAGCTCGTTAATGTATAACGTGCTGATATCTTTAATGCCGGCCAGTGATAATTTTGCTAAGTCTTCTAAGCTGATTTCACTGTTGGCAGACACTAATACTTCACCCGTGTCCGGATCGATATAATCTTGAGCAGCATATTTGCCCACGATATATTCAACTGGCACTTCGAGTTCAGTGGTATTGGTTTTTTCTAACTGGCGAATATGGCGCGCAGTAATACGGCGACCGGCTTCAACCAGTACAGAACCCTCGGCATCCTTGATGTCATAGCTGGCGGTTTCGCCACGTAGACGCTCAGGAACCAACGCCATCACTAGCGTATCTTTCTTGATCTTGAACTCAACGCGTTCGAAGAACAGATCGAGGATCTCTTGAGTTGAATATTCTAATGCACGCAGAATGATAGTCGCAGGTAATTTACGGCGACGGTCAATACGTACGAAAAGTGCATCTTTAGGATCGAATTCAAAGTCAAGCCATGAACCACGGTAAGGAATAATACGTGCGTTATACAGCACCTTACCCGATGAGTGGGTTTTACCACGGTCGTGATCGAAGAATACGCCTGGGCTACGGTGTAATTGAGAAACGATTACCCGCTCAGTACCGTTGATTACAAAGGTACCGTTATCCGTCATCAATGGGATATCACCCATGTAGACTTCTTGTTCTTTAATATCTTTTACAGTGCCCGCCGCTGCTTCACGGTCATACAACACCATGCGTAATTTAACGCGTAGTGGTGCTGAGTACGTAACACCGCGGATCTGACACTCTTTCACATCAAAAACAGGCTCGCCAAGCTTATAGCTGACGTATTGCAGTTCTGAATTACCAGAAAAGCTCTTGATGGGAAAAACGCTACGGAAGGCGGCTTCAAGACCGCGCTCACCGGTAGGATCTTGATCGGTGAACTTCTTAAAAGAGTCTAACTGAATAGACAAAAGGTAAGGAATATCCAACACCTGTGGACGCTTACCAAAGTCTTTGCGAATACGCTTCTTTTCAGAATAGGAGTAAACCATGGGTTTCCTCTGCTTACGAGATGTGACCAAGACTGAATCAATAACTTAGGTTATTACATTCAGCACGTTTGCCCATCACCGTTGATGGCAAGAACCTAACCAGTAATCTCTGCTAGGGACTGCAAAATCTGGCGACAAACGGTGAAAAAAAATCGCCGGCGCATATAGCGCAAAAAAGGCCGACGGTTAAAAAACCGCCAGCCTCCACCCAAGTGGCTTGGGTGAGCAAGCTAAATAATAGCTTACTTGATTTCTACTGAAGCACCAGCTTCAACTAGTTCTTTCTTCAGAGCTTCAGCTTCTTCTTTAGAAACAGCTTCTTTAACTGCTACTGGAGCAGCTTCAGACATAGCTTTAGCTTCTTTCAGGCCTAAACCAGTTGCGCCACGGATGGCTTTAATTACTGCAACTTTGTTGTCGCCGTGTGCAGTCAGAATTACGTTGAATTCTGTTTGCTCTTCAACAGCAGCAGCAGCTTCGCCACCACCAGAAACAACAGCAGCAGCGGCAGAAACGCCGAACTTCTCTTCCATTGCTTCGATCAGTTCAACAACTTCCATTACAGACATAGCTGCAAAGGCTTCTAAGATTTGGTCTTTAGTGATAGACATAACAAATGTTTCCTATTGTTCTGAATTCAATTTCATTAAGCAGCCAGCTTGAAATTAAGCGGCTTCTTGTTTTTGATCGCGCAGGGCGGCCAGTGTACGAACGAACTTGCCAGCAGATGCTTCTTTCATAGTCATCATTAACTGAGCTAGTGCTTCTTCGTATGTTGGCAGTTTCGCCAAACGATCAATGTCAGCTGCAGGGATGAAATTCCCTTCAAAGGCTGCGCCTTTAACTTCGAAATTAGCTTGCTCTTTAGCAAAGTCTTTTAACAGACGAGCTGCAGCACCTGGGTGCTCATTAGAGAAAGCAATCAAAGTTGGGCCAGTGAACGTCTCTGCTAGGCACTCAAAAGCTGTACCTTCAACAGCACGTTTCGCTAATGTGTTACGTACTACACGTACATATACACCAGCTTCACGCGCTTTTTTACGCAGACCGGTCATAGCACCTACAGTTACACCGCGAGAATCGGCGGCTACTGCAGATAGCGCACCTTTGGCAGCTTCGTTGACTTCAGCAACAATCGCTTTTTTGTCTTCGAGTCTTAATGCCATTGGCTTTACTCCTGGATTCTACCTAGGGTATTCCCTAGTATTTACCATACTAAATACTTATGTATTTAGTGACTTACGGTGCAGATTATCCAGTAAAAAAATTTAGCTGGGGCCTGACACCGTCTACGCAGGAAATTAAGTAAACCGTTAAAGTAAACACCTGCGGTCTTGGACGGAAGCCTAGTTTCTTGCACTTAAAAAGTGCCTAAAACAGGCTTCAACCCACAAAGTGCGCGCATTATAGACTAATGCGCTCACCTTGTAAAATTAGTTAGCTGTATCGAGAGTCGCTTGGTCAACAGCAACACCTGCACCCATAGTGGTGGAGATGCTTACTTTCTTCACGTATACACCTTTTGCAACTGCAGGCTTAGCCTTTTTCAGTGCAGTGATTAACGCTTCCAAGTTTTCTTTCAATTGAACTGGTGTGAAATCCACTTTACCGATAGTAGTGTGGATAATACCGTTCTTGTCGTTACGGTAACGAACTTGACCAGCCTTGGCATTCTTAACAGCTTCAGCAACGTTTGGCGTTACTGTACCTGTTTTAGGGTTAGGCATTAAACCACGTGGGCCTAAGATTTGACCTAACATACCAACAACGCGCATTGCATCTGGAGATGCGATAACTACGTCAAAGTTCATTTCACCGGCTTTGATTTGCTCAGCCAGATCGTCCATACCAACTAGCTCAGCACCAGCTGCTTTTGCAGCTTCAGCATTTGCACCTTGTGTAAATACTGCAACGCGAACGTCACGACCAGTACCGTGTGGCAACACTGTTGCACCACGAACGTTTTGGTCAGATTTACGTGGGTCGATACCCAAGTTAACTGCTACGTCTACACTTTCAACGAATTTTGCAGTTGCTAATTCTTTTAACAGAGCAACAGCTTCGTTGATATCGTAGCTTTTAGTACCGTCAACTTTCTCGCGGATTACGCGCATGCGTTTAGTTAGCTTTGCCATTATATTAATCCTCTACAACCAAACCCATTGAACGCGCAGTACCTTCGATTGAGCGAGTCATCGCTTCAATGTCAGCACCAGTCATATCGGCCGCTTTAGTTTCAGCAATTTCCTGAATCTTAGCGCGAGCGATAGTACCCACTTTCTGAGTATTAGGACGTGGAGAACCTGATTTCAGGCCTGCTGCAGTCTTTAATAAGAAAGACGCTGGCGGTGTCTTAGTTTCAAAAGTGAATGAACGGTCACTGTAAACAGTGATCACGACTGGAATAGGCATGCCTTTTTCCATTTTTTCTGTACGGGCGTTAAACGCTTTACAGAATTCCATGATGTTCACACCTTTTTGACCCAGAGCTGGACCAACTGGTGGTGAAGGGTTCGCAGAACCTGATTTTACTTGTAGCTTAATATAAGCATCAATCTTCTTTGCCATCTGACATTTCCTCAGTTTGGGTTCAAACGCGCATCAGCGACATGCTGATATGCTCCCCCGAAAACAACGGGTGCGGATTATATAGAAATCCGCACCCGTTGCCAAACGGATTTTGTAGTTTATTTAATCAGCCTTTTTCGACCTGATTAAAATCGAGCTCAACCGGTGTCGAACGACCAAAGATCATTACCGACACTTTCACGCGACTCTTATCATAGTCCACTTCTTCAACGGTACCGTTAAAGTCAGCAAATGGACCATCACACACGCGAACGACTTCACCAGGTTCAAAGATAGTTCTGTGAGTGGGTGAAGCAGTGGTTTCTTGTAAGCGACGCAGAATAGCTTCTGCTTCGCGATCTGAAATTGGGGCAGGACGATCAGAAGTTCCGCCAATAAAGCCTAAAACACGC
Organism: Shewanella putrefaciens; assembly: GCF_016406305.1. NCBI lineage: Bacteria > Pseudomonadati > Pseudomonadota > Gammaproteobacteria > Alteromonadales > Shewanellaceae > Shewanella > Shewanella putrefaciens. The sequence goes on along the minus strand of NZ_CP066369.1, from coordinate 220,420 downwards.
GGGATGCTTTTGACTAAATGCCAGCTGTCATCGTTCATTTCCATCTGTACTAATACATAGCCAGGGAAAAATTTACGTTCACTCTTACGACGCTGACCTGCACGCATTTCGATAACTTCTTCAGTCGGAACTAATACTTCACCGAAGTATTGCTCCATGCCGTGCATCTTAATGTATTCAATCAGTGACTTACAAACTCGGCCTTCATAGCCAGAGAATGCCTGCACTACATACCATCTTTTTTTAGCTTCTTTAGCTTCAGTCATTCGAGGTGCCTATACGCCAGTGATAAAATTGACAATTCGCATTAACACAGCATCCATACCCCAAAGAACCAGAGCTAAGATACCCGTTGCAGCAAGGACAATAAAAGTGGTGTTAAGCGCTTCTTGACGCGTTGGCCATACAACCTTACGCACTTCAATTTGCGACTCACGAGCGAAAGCCAAGGCTTTTTTACCCTTTTCTGTCTGTAGCGCAATAAAACCAGCAATAGCGAATGCAACGATAACGCCAAGCGCGCGTATGACGGCACTCGTTTCGCTATACATTTGATTGCCAATAACAGCAGCGGCTAGCAAAATGATCGCTAAACCCCACTTCACGATATCCAGAGAATTGTTCTGGTTTTCAGTATTTGTTGTCATCGGTTATTCCGTTACTCAATACGGCCTGAGCTTGAGCACAATAATTAGGGACATAGGACCCAGTTACAATACGCTTTTCGATACTCTGCATTTCCGAACACCCTTAGAAACGCAATCGCATAAGCTCAGGGTCAAAAATCGGCCATAGATTGTATTCTTATTCGACTTTGTAAGCAAGGATACGCAGTCGATGCAAGCCACAAAACCTAGCAAATAATCGACTTAAATAAAAAAGGAAGCCTAGGCTTCCTTTTTCAGCATTGTTTCTAAGCTCGCGATTAAGCGAAAATCTTAGCTACAACACCAGCGCCTACTGTACGGCCACCTTCACGGATTGCGAAGCGTAAACCTTCGTCCATCGCGATTGGGCAGATCAGAGTCACTTTCATCTTGATGTTGTCGCCTGGCATTACCATCTCTACGCCTTCTGGCAGTTCGATAGTACCGGTTACGTCAGTTGTACGGAAGTAGAACTGTGGACGGTAGCCTTTGAAGAATGGAGTGTGACGTCCACCTTCTTCTTTTGACAGCACGTATACTTCTGATTCAAAAGTGGTGTGTGGGTTGATTGAACCTGGCTTCGCTAATACTTGACCACGTTCTACGTCATCACGCTTAGTACCACGTAACAAAATACCACAGTTCTCACCTGCACGACCTTCGTCAAGCAGTTTACGGAACATTTCTACACCAGTACAAGTCGTCTTAGTCGTTGCACGTACACCAACGATTTCAACTTCGTCGCCTACGCGAACAATACCACGCTCAACACGACCAGTTACTACTGTACCACGGCCAGAGATTGAGAATACGTCTTCGATTGGCAGTAGGAACGGCTTATCGATGTCACGTTGTGGTTCTGGAATGTAAGAATCCAGAGCCGCTGCTAATTCAATGATCTTCGCTTCCCACTCTGGCTCGCCTTCTAGCGCTTTCAGAGCTGAACCTTGGATTACTGGTAAGTCATCACCTGGGAAATCGTATTCTGATAACAGTTCACGAACTTCCATCTCAACTAGCTCTAACAGCTCTTCGTCATCTACCATGTCACACTTGTTCATGAACACGATGATGTACGGTACGCCAACCTGACGAGAAAGCAGGATGTGCTCACGAGTCTGTGGCATTGGGCCGTCTGTAGACGCTACTACTAGGATCGCGCCGTCCATCTGTGCAGCACCAGTGATCATGTTTTTAACATAGTCAGCGTGGCCTGGGCAGTCTACGTGTGCGTAGTGACGTGAAGGCGTGTCATATTCGATGTGAGAGGTATTGATGGTAATACCGCGCTCACGCTCTTCTGGAGCGTTATCGATTTGAGAGAAGTCTTTAGCTTCGCCACCGTAGGTCTTAGCCAGTACGTGAGAGATAGCTGCAGTCAGAGTGGTTTTACCATGGTCAACGTGACCAATGGTGCCCACGTTTACATGGGGCTTAATACGTTCAAATTTAGCTTTAGCCATGGTATTGCCTCAATCCAAGAGTCTTGGTGATGAAAACTTACATATAGAAAAAATCCGATGCATATAAATGACATCGAACCGATTATGTTAGGTATAGGAGCTTAGTTTAGAAAGGCTGGTGCTGATAGGCAGATTCGAACTGCCGACCTCACCCTTACCAAGGGTGTGCTCTACCAACTGAGCCATATCAGCAACTAAATTTGGAGCGGGCAGCGGGAATCGAACCCGCGTTATCAGCTTGGAAGGCTGGAGTAATACCATTATACGATGCCCGCGCAACCTAACTAAGGCTACCTAACTACCTTGAAAAAATGGTGGAGGGAGAAGGATTCGAACCTTCGAAGGCGGAGCCGTCAGATTTACAGTCTGATCCCTTTGGCCACTCGGGAACCCCTCCAGTAAAATGGTGCCGGCACCAAGAGTCGAACTCGGGACCTACTGATTACAAGTCAGTTGCTCTACCAACTGAGCTATGCCGGCAAATCATTTCGGAACGGGATATTAGGTAAATGTGACCCTGAGTGCAAGCAAAAAACACCTATTTGTTTAAAAAAAGCAGCCAAACGATGTTTTTTTACACGTTAATGGCATTTGACGATGAATTAAACATCGAATACAACCCTGTAGGAGTGAAACAAGGCCCTAATCGCTGATTTAGTATTGTCGCCAATAAAGTCATGGTGTACTGTGCCTTTCCTAAGCTGAGGAAAGCCAATGACATCTATAAATCCAATTCAAAAAGCACTCTATCTTGCCTTTGAACGCACCCAATGGTCCGAGTTAAGGGATTCTGTCCCCCTAACGCTGAGTGAACAGGATTTGGAAAATCTTCGGGGTATCAATGAGAAGGTCTCACTCTCTGAGGTAACAGATATTTATCTTCCCCTGAGTCGGTTACTTAATTTAATCGTGAAGGCAAAACAGCAACGCGGTTTAGTACTTGATGAATTTCTAGGGCAAAAACCTTCTTCGAGTCCTTACATTATTAGCATTGCAGGCAGTGTGGCCGTAGGAAAAAGTACTACGGCGCGTATTCTACAGGCATTGCTGCAGCATTGGCCCGAGCATCCTAAAGTCGATTTAGTTACAACCGATGGCTTTCTGTATCCATTAGCCGATCTAAAACGTAAAGGGCTGCTTCAGCGCAAAGGGTTCCCAGAAAGTTACGATATGAAAATGTTGGTGGAGTTTATTTCTGCCGTAAAATCTGGCCAGGCACATGTTAAAGCGCCGATTTATTCCCACGTCACCTATGACAGGATCCGCAATCAGCACCAGACTGTCTCACAACCCGATATTTTGATCCTCGAAGGACTCAATGTTTTACAAACGGGATTAGATTCTCCCGTGGATACTCGTAGGCCATTCGTTTCTGATTTTGTTGATTTTTCTATTTATGTTGATGCTGAAGAAACGCTTTTAAAGCAATGGTATAAAGAGCGTTTTTTACAATTTCGTAAAGGGGCTTTTAGTGATGAAAAATCCTACTTTCACCACTATGCAAACCTTAGTGATGAGGAAGCAAACAGCATTGCCGCCAACATTTGGGACACCATCAATGGCCCCAATTTATTGCTCAATATTCAACCCACCCGAGAAAGAGCCCATTTGATCCTACAGAAAGGTCAGGATCATCTCATGTCACATGTATTAATGCGTAAATAACACGCTAATTTTAACGTGCCCTTAGGCTAATCTCACCGCCGATGAAAGCTTGAATACCATCGGCGGTTTCGAGCAATACAGCGCCCTGCTCATCTACGCCGCGACAAATACCGTCAACATGATTTTCGCCCATCAGCAAACGGATCTCTTTGCCATAGAATAAGTCAGCCTCCTGCCAACGCACCTTAAATGCCGCCAAACCCTCACGCTCAAATAATTGTATATCTCGCTTAAGCTGCTTTTGTAGCGCAATCACTAGATCGGTTTTATCCGGCATAGTTGCTAAGGTCGATAAATCACTCCAAGGCTGATCAATGCCCTTAGCTTGCTCTTCCGACATAGCCATATTCACGCCGATACCAATAATCAGCTGGCACTCGCTATCGGCCTGTCCCGACATTTCAATCAAAATACCCGCTAACTTCTTATGGTTGAGATAAATATCATTAGGCCATTTAACCCCAATGTTTTCAACGCCATAGGATTTAAGCACTTCAACTAAAGTACAAGCTACAACCAGACTTAATCCCATAGCCTGTGCCATGCCCTGTGGGAATGACCAAAATTGAGAGAAGTACAGATGGTGGCCATAGGGAGATACCCAAGTGCGCCCCCTCCGGCCGCGCCCGGCAGATTGATACTCGGCCACACACACATCACCACGTTTGAGTTCACTTGTGTGACTCAACATAAAAGCGTTGGTACTTGGGATTTCATCAAAATAAAAACATCGATCTTCAATAGATTGCACCAAACGTACCGGATCAATCAAAGAAATAGCATGGGCAAGTTTATAGCCTCGACCTTTTACGCTATAGATAGATACCCCATAGGTTTCTAACACATCAATATGTTTATTCACTGCGGCGCGCGAAATCCCAAGTTCAGTGGCTAACTGCTCGCCTGAAACAAATTGCCCGCTTGATAATAAAGCTAATATCTGGCGTTTTCTTCCCCAATGATCAGACATGCAAATCTCCTTCGCCGTTAGCCCCGATGATTCTAGGTTCAGCTTCTAGCACTACACCAAATTGATCCCGTACTTGCGTAATAACATGCAGCGCTAGGCGGCAAATATCATGCCCCGTTGCTCCGCCTCGATTCACTAAAACTAAGGCTTGCTTGTCATGCACTGCCGCATTACCGAGCACAAAACCTTTCAGTCCGGCTTGTTCAATCAACCAGCCTGCCGCTAATTTCACTGTAGCATCCGCTTGCGCATAACCCACAATGGTTGGAAAGCGCTGTGCTAAATCTAGATAACAGGCCGCACTAACAATAGGGTTTTTAAAGAAACTGCCGGCATTGCCAAGCACAGCAGGATCAGGAAGTTTTTCACTACGCACTTGGCATACGCGTTCAAAAATCTCATGCGCTGTAACGGTTGCAGGATCAAACGATTGCAATGGACCATAGGCCAAACGCGGTTGCCAACGTTTAGCTAAGCGCAGCCCAACAGCGGTCACTACCGCGAGATTGCGCAATTTGTCTTTGAAAATAGACTCTCGGTAAGCAAATTGACACTCAGCAGTGCTGATGCGCACAAACTCACCCGAGGGTAAATCAAGATACTCAACCCAATCACACACATCACATAGTTCAACACCATAAGCGCCAATATTCTGAATAGGTGATGCACCAACCGTTCCAGGAATTAATGCCATATTCTCCAGCCCGAACATGCCATGCTCGAGCGTAAACTGAATTAACTCGTGCCAATTCTCACCCGCCTCAACCTCGAGGTAAAACGCGTCTGTGTCTTCTGATACTTTTATCCCTTTCGATAAAATCCTAACAACTGTGCCGTTAAAGTCCTCCGTAAAGACCAGATTACTACCGCCACCAAGCACCAGCATAGGCAACTGCTGTTGCCATAGTGGTAGACATATCGCCTTAATAGCATCTTTTGAGTGCGCCTCAACAAGATCGGCACAAGACTGGGCTAAACCAAAGGAATTAAATGATTGAAGGCTATGAGATAGAGACATGTGTTTGTTCAATGACGACAAAAGCGTATTGTAACTGCTAAAAGCGCGGATTGCAGCTCATGCTAGGGAAGATGGCTTGATGAAGAGCAGAAAGAAAAGTAGGAAAATCACTCAGATTCATAAATTCCAGATGCAAAAAAGCCAGCTTATTCAGCTGGCTTCGTTACATCTCAATGAGATAATTAGGCGCTTGGCGATGACCTACTCTCACATGGGGAGACCCCACACTACCATCGGCGCGATTGCGTTTCACTTCTGAGTTCGGGATGGGATCAGGTGGGACCACAATGCTATTGTCACCAAGCAAATTCGTTTTAAACAAGACTCGAGAGCGCACTGCGTGCTGCTAGATTCTAGGAACTAAAATCTGCTCTTATCTTATTTAATAATTCGGAAAGCTGTTTGTTTTTTGAGTCAACACTTCATTAAGTGCATATATTCTGTCTAAGTTCGCTTAGCAAAACCCATCTGGGTTGTATGGTTAAGCCTCTCGAGTCATTAGTACATGTTAGCTCAACGCCTCACAACGCTTACACACCATGCCTATCAACGTCCTAGTCTCGAACGGCTCTTTAGAGGTCTTATAGACCTAGGGATGACTCATCTTGGGGCTCGCTTCCCGCTTAGATGCTTTCAGCGGTTATCGATTCCGAACGTAGCTACCGGGCAATGCCATTGGCATGACAACCCGAACACCAGCGGTTCGTTCACTCCGGTCCTCTCGTACTAGGAGCAACTCCCCTCAATCATCCAACGCCCACGGCAGATAGGGACCGAACTGTCTCACGACGTTCTGAACCCAGCTCGCGTACCACTTTAAATGGCGAACAGCCATACCCTTGGGACCGACTTCAGCCCCAGGATGTGATGAGCCGACATCGAGGTGCCAAACACCGCCGTCGATATGAACTCTTGGGCGGTATCAGCCTGTTATCCCCGGAGTACCTTTTATCCGTTGAGCGATGGCCCTTCCATTCAGAACCACCGGATCACTATGACCTACTTTCGTACCTGCTCGACGTGTCTGTCTCGCAGTTAAGCTGGCTTATGCCATTGCACTAACCGTACGATGTCCGACCGTACTTAGCCAACCTTCGTGCTCCTCCGTTACTCTTTGGGAGGAGACCGCCCCAGTCAAACTACCCACCAGGCACTGTCCCTAACCCCGATTAGGGGTCTAGGTTAGAACATCAAAACTACAAGGGTGGTATTTCAAGGACGACTCCATCAGAACTAGCGTTCCAACTTCAAAGTCTCCCACCTATCCTACACATGTAGGTTCAATGTTCAGTGCCAAGCTATAGTAAAGGTTCACGGGGTCTTTCCGTCTAGCCGCGGGTATACGGCATCTTCACCGCAATTTCAACTTCACTGAGTCTCGGCTGGAGACAGCGTGGCCATCATTACGCCATTCGTGCAGGTCGGAACTTACCCGACAAGGAATTTCGCTACCTTAGGACCGTTATAGTTACGGCCGCCGTTTACCGGGGCTTCGATCATGAGCTTCTCTTGCGATAACCCAATCAATTAACCTTCCGGCACCGGGCAGGCGTCACACCGTATACTTCCTCTTGCGAGTTTGCACAGTGCTGTGTTTTTGATAAACAGTTGCAGCCACCTGGTATCTGCGACTCCCGTCAGCTTAGAGAGCAAGTCTCATCACCAACAAGAGCGTACCTTCTCCCGAAGTTACGGTACCATTTTGCCTAGTTCCTTCAGCCGAGTTCTCTCAAGCGCCTTGGTATTCTCTACCCGACCACCTGTGTCGGTTTGGGGTACGATTCCCGCTAACCTGAAGCTTAGAAGATTTTCCTGGAAGCATGGCATCAACTACTTCAGTCCCGTAGGACCTCGTCATCAGCTCTCGGCCTTAAGATTTCCCGGATTTGCCTAAGAAATCAGCCTACCACCTTAAACGCGGACTACCAACGCCGCGCTAGCCTAGCCTTCTCCGTCTCTCCATCGCAGTTAGCGGAAGTACAGAAATATTAATCTGTTTCCCATCGATTACGCCTTTCGGCCTCACCTTAGGGGTCGACTCACCCTGCCCCGATTAACGTTGGACAGGAACCCTTGGTCTTTCGGCGAGGGGGTTTTTCACCCCCTTTATCGTTACTCATGTCAGCATTCGCACTTCTGATACCTCCAGCGTGGGTTACCCCTTCACCTTCATCGGCTTACAGAACGCTCCTCTACCGCGCAACCCTAATGGGCTGCACCCGTAGCTTCGGTGGTATGTTTAGCCCCGTTACATCTTCCGCGCAGGCCGACTCGACTAGTGAGCTATTACGCTTTCTTTAAATGATGGCTGCTTCTAAGCCAACATCCTAGCTGTCTAAGCCTTCCCACATCGTTTCCCACTTAACATACACTTTGGGACCTTAGCTGACGGTCTGGGTTGTTTCCCTTTTGACGACGGACGTTAGCACCCGCCGTCTGTCTCCCGAGTAGTACTCATTGGTATTCGGAGTTTGCAAAGGGTTGGTAAGTCGGGATGACCCCCTAGCCTTAACAGTGCTCTACCCCCAATGGTATTCGCTCGAGGCGCTACCTAAATAGCTTTCGAGGAGAACCAGATATCTCCCGGTTTGATTGGCCTTTCACCCCCAGCCACAAGTCATCCGCTAATTTTTCAACATTAGTCGGTTCGGTCCTCCAGTTGATGTTACTCAACCTTCAACCTGCCCATGGCTAGATCACCGGGTTTCGGGTCTACACCTTGCAACTCAACGCGCAGTTAACACTCGGTTTCCCTACGGCTCCGCTATTCGCTTAACCTTGCTACAAAATGTAAGTCGCTGACCCATTATACAAAAGGTACGCAGTCACGGTCTCAAGAACCGCTCCCACTGCTTGTACGTATACGGTTTCAGGTTCTATTTCACTCCCCTCACAGGGGTTCTTTTCGCCTTTCCCTCACGGTACTGGTTCACTATCGGTCAGTCAGGAGTATTTAGCCTTGGAGGATGGTCCCCCCATATTCAAACAGGATGTCACGTGTCCCGCCTTACTCGTTTTCATCAATGGTTAGTTTTCGTGTACGGGGCTATCACCCTGTGCCGCTGCGCTTCCCAACGCATTCCACTAACACCCCACTGACTTAAGGGCTAATCCCCGTTCGCTCGCCGCTACTAGGGGAATCTCGGTTGATTTCTTTTCCTAAGGGTACTTAGATGTTTCAGTTCCCCTCGTTCGCCTCATGTAGCTATGTATTCACCACATGATGACCGCTTATGCGGCCGGGTTCCCCCATTCGGACATCGTTAGCTCAAATGCTTGTTACTAGCTCGCCAACGCTTTTCGCAAGTTACTACGTCCTTCATCGCCTCTGACTGCCAAGGCATCCACCGTATACGCTTAGTCGCTTAACCATACAACCCAAATGGGTCTTTCTCTCATCGCTTGCGATTGGATTGTTATGCCGCATTATGAGTCTCGCTTGTCAATCATGTAGCGCTGCTACACTCATTCCTCGCTCACCTCACGGCTTTGCCTAACAACCCACTTGCTGCGCTTGCTACAGTCGAAACTGTCAAGACTTTTGAGTCGCATTGCGACCAGCTTGGTTTTACTTGTCTCACTTCTGACCAAAGAAGTGGACGCGCCTTAGACTTGAATATTCAAGACACTTAATAAAGTGTTTGAGAACTCAATGTTCAATGCTTGCGCATTAAACTTTTTCGTATCAACACAACGACAGACATCATTGTGTTTAATACTATCAGCTTTCCAAATTGTTAAAGAGCGGGCTTAAAAAAGCCAAAGATAATTTTTCAGTTTATCTTTGGCATCTCTATCCATAATGCATGTCACTTGTTAACTTAAAACAAGCTGTAAATGGTGGAGCTATGCGGGATCGAACCGCAGACCTCCTGCGTGCAAGGCAGGCGCTCTCCCAGCTGAGCTATAGCCCCATTTACATGCAGTGCGAGTAAGTAAGATGTTCCAAACCTCTAAAAGGATTGGTTTGCCAATCGTTTCTTATCAAGGCGGATAATGGCGACGTTTATTCTCTTATTACAAGAATCTAAACGAGTCATTTTCCAACGCAGAGAAGGAATGATTGGTGGGTCAGAGTGGACTTGAACCACCGACCTCACCCTTATCAGGGGTGCGCTCTAACCAGCTGAGCTACAGACCCATCTTATTGATAAATCTAAGTTCACCTAGAACCACCGACCTCACCCTACTCTTTATGAAGGGATTGGGGTGCTAACCAGCTGAGCTACAGACCCATCTTTTACTCTTTCTTCTATCAAGCAAATCTGTGTGAACACTCAAAAACATCGAGTTAGTCGTATAGGTAAGGAGGTGATCCAGCCCCAGGTTCCCCTAGGGCTACCTTGTTACGACTTCACCCCAGTCATGAACCACAAAGTGGTGAGCGCCCCCCCGAAGGTTAAGCTACCCACTTCTTTTGCAGCCCACTCCCATGGTGTGACGGGCGGTGTGTACAAGGCCCGGGAACGTATTCACCGTGGCATTCTGATCCACGATTACTAGCGATTCCGACTTCATGGAGTCGAGTTGCAGACTCCAATCCGGACTACGACGAGCTTTGTGAGATTAGCTCCACCTCGCGGCTTTGCAACCCTCTGTACTCGCCATTGTAGCACGTGTGTAGCCCTACTCGTAAGGGCCATGATGACTTGACGTCGTCCCCACCTTCCTCCGGTTTATCACCGGCAGTCTCCCTAGAGTTCCCACCATTACGTGCTGGCAAATAAGGATAGGGGTTGCGCTCGTTGCGGGACTTAACCCAACATTTCACAACACGAGCTGACGACAGCCATGCAGCACCTGTCTCACGGTTCCCGAAGGCACAACCGCATCTCTGCAGTCTTCCGTGGATGTCAAGAGTAGGTAAGGTTCTTCGCGTTGCATCGAATTAAACCACATGCTCCACCGCTTGTGCGGGCCCCCGTCAATTCATTTGAGTTTTAACCTTGCGGCCGTACTCCCCAGGCGGTCTACTTAATGCGTTAGCTTGAGAGCCCAGTGTTCAAGACACCAAACTCCGAGTAGACATCGTTTACGGCGTGGACTACCAGGGTATCTAATCCTGTTTGCTCCCCACGCTTTCGTGCATGAGCGTCAGTCTTTGTCCAGGGGGCCGCCTTCGCCACCGGTATTCCTCCAGATCTCTACGCATTTCACCGCTACACCTGGAATTCTACCCCCCTCTACAAGACTCTAGTTCGCCAGTTCGAAATGCTATTCCTAGGTTGAGCCCAGGGCTTTCACATCTCGCTTAACAAACCGCCTGCGCACGCTTTACGCCCAGTAATTCCGATTAACGCTCGGACCCTCCGTATTACCGCGGCTGCTGGCACGGAGTTAGCCGGTCCTTCTTCTGTAGGTAACGTCACAGCTACAGTTTATTAAACTGCAACCTTTCCTCCCTACTGAAAGTGCTTTACAACCCGAAGGCCTTCTTCACACACGCGGCATGGCTGCATCAGGGTTTCCCCCATTGTGCAATATTCCCCACTGCTGCCTCCCGTAGGAGTCTGGGCCGTGTCTCAGTCCCAGTGTGGCTGATCATCCTCTCAGAACAGCTAGGGATCGTCGCCTTGGTGAGCCATTACCTCACCAACTAGCTAATCCCACCTAGGTTCATCCAATCGCGGAAGGCCCGAAGGTCCCCTCCTTTCCCCCGTAGGGCGTATGCGGTATTAGCAGTCGTTTCCAACTGTTATCCCCCTCGACTGGGCAGATCCCTAGGCATTACTCACCCGTCCGCCGCTCGCCACCTCAGAAGTAAACTCCCTTGTGCTGCCGCTCGACTTGCATGTGTTAGGCCTGCCGCCAGCGTTCAATCTGAGCCATGATCAAACTCTTCAATTAAAGTTTTGTTGTTTGACTTACGTCAAACGGCTCAATGAATTCTGTCATTTGTTTCCACTTTTAAAAAAGTGAAATCAAAATTATGTACATATTGCTATGAACACTCTTCATCATTGATTTAATTCTTTGACTGCCAACCCTAAGGCTAAGCAGTTTCGATTAACTCAACACCTGTGAGTGTCCACACAGATTTGCTTGATATATTGTTAAAGAGCGTTGACCATTCGCTTACACACTCAGTGTTTTCAGCGGGTCAGGGCTGCGTATTCTACGCATTCCCATTAGTGCGTCAAGTAGTTTTTTCAACTTTCTTAACTCTCATCGTTTAGCTCGCTAACCGATGAACTGCTTGGCTTTCTTGGCTTAACTTGCGTTTCGCTGTCTGCCGTGTCAGTGGATGCGCATTATAGGGAGCTGCGGATTTTGTGCAAGGGCTTTTTATTGATTAGCAAACTGTACGCCGACATTTTAAACATCATGTTCAATTTTTGTCTGTTTATGCCTATTTTTAAGATTATAAAATGGATATTTACCTAATAATTGATAATTCACGCTCAATTTTTCGGCAGCGCTCTAGTGTAAAAGTAAATAATTCATTACCATATGGCTTGCTGTTAACAGTTATTTATCATTTTCTATTTCACCAGAGAGCATTCATATGCAAAAGTCATTTCTTATTGTCTTGATTATCGCCGTCCTTGGCGCCGTAGCGCTATCTCAGTTCGCACCGACATTACCTGCTTATATCGCTTTTGTTGCTGGCGTTATCATTACTACTCTTGTTTTTAAATTTGCACCTGAGACGTCATCTACACAGAGTGCTGATGAACAGTATGTTGGACCGACGATGACACTCTATGTAGGCAACTTGCCATATCGAGTTCATGAAGGCGAAGTGAAAGTATTATTTGGGGAGTTTGGTCCAGTTAATTCTGTGCGTTTGGTGCGTGACCGTAAAACAGGACGTCGTAAAGGTTTTGGGTTTGTTGAGATGTCAGAGTCGGGCGCCCAAAAAGCCATGGTTAAACTTAACGATTATAACTTCCAAGAAAGGACCTTAAAGGTAAGAGAAGCTAAAACCCAAGACTCTGAAGGCACTGAACGCACGGGTACCGACGAGTAATTTCTCCACCTGACTGTTTATTAGTTGCTTATGTTATTAGTTGCTTGTGGTGATTCGCTCGATAGTTGAAAAACCACAAGCAACTAATGTTGTCACTAGTCCCTCGCTAATTTCTGCTTTTGTATAATAAGCCTGCATCACTAACTTTTCTGCTGCATTTTGATTCTCGCTGTGGCTATTCGCTTGGGCTAAAAGCGACACCACTCTGTTTGCAATCGCTTCCCCTGAATCGAGGAGAGTTACACCGGCTCCAAGCACTTGCTGCAGTTCACTGCGGATCATGGGGAAATGCGTGCATCCCAAAACGAGTACATCTAGATTAGCTGCAACCACAGGCGCTAATAAGTCTGCTAGCCTGTGCATATCCAAGGCTCCTGTGGCCACTTTTTGCTCTGCCATCCAAACTAACTCCGAACAACCAAAAAGCTCAACGTGACAATCACCAGCAAACTGGCTGATTAATTCATGGGTGTAATGGCGTTTGACCGTGCCAGGGGTGGCTAATAATCCAATTCGTTTATTTTTTGAAATGCGTGCCGCGGGTTTAATGGCCGGGACAACGCCGACGACGGGAATGTTTAGCTTTGCCCGTAGGGCGGGTAATACGACTGTGCTCGCCGTGTTACAGGCCACCACCACAATTGCCGCATCGGTGCGAGCGACTAATTCAGCGATTAAAGTGACACACCCAGAAACCAACACTTGTTCATCAAGCTCTCCATAGGGCAATCTGGCATTATCGAACAGATAGCAGTAGTGGCTCTGTGGGAGTAATTTGCGGATTTCTGCCAGCACTGATAAACCACCAATCCCAGAATCAAATACTAATATAGGTCGCGACAAGTTAGTCTCCAGTTTGACGCTGTGCATAGGCAACGAATAGAGTGGATAGATTTAACGATGAGGAACTCAGCGCGCGGATTTTCCCACAGCTTTGCCCAAATCGCAAAAGCAAGATACTGGACATTCGTGCCACCTAGTATAATATTTGCGCCCCAATTTACAGCCACGGTGAATCGACAATGAATTTAGCAGCAATGGACCCTCAGACCTATGATACACAGTTAGAAGCTAAGCGTATCAAGCTAGAACAAGCCTTTGCCCAATTTGAAACACCGAGTGTTGAAGTTTTCGCCTCAGAGCCTGCCCATTATCGTATGCGCGCCGAGTTTCGCGTGTGGCATGAAGGTGATGATTTATACTATTACATGTTTGATAAAGTGCTGAACGAAAAAGTCCGTTGCGATCAATATCTGCCAGCAAGTACGCTTATCAATCAAATGATGTCGGCATTAATTGCACAGTTAAAACCCAATCACAGCCTGCGCCACAAATTATTCCAAGTCGATTTTTTGTCGACCCTAAGTGGCGAAATTTTAGTGTCCCTGCTCTACCACAGACAACTTGATGCGCAATGGCAGGCCGAAGCCTGTGCATTAAAAGCCACATTAAGCCAGCAGTTTAAGGTCAATATTATCGGCCGTGCCCGTAAACAGAAAATCGACTTAGACCGAGACTTCGTTGTTGAATCTTTAGAAGTGAATGGCAGCACTTTTCTATATAAACAAATCGAGAACAGCTTTACCCAACCTAATGCGAAAGTGGCGGTAAAAATGTTGGAATGGGCTATTGATGTTACCCAAGACAGCCAAGGCGATCTGTTAGAGCTTTATTGTGGTAACGGTAATTTTTCTATTGCACTAGCGCAAAACTTTAATCGTGTACTCGCCACCGAACTTGCCAAACCTTCCGTGGATGCGGCGCAATACAACATTGAAGCCAATAACATTGAAAACCTACAGATTATTCGTATGTCGGCCGAAGACTTTAGTGATGCTATGGCGAAAAAACGCAGTTTTAGACGCCTAGAGGGAATCGATCTCGATAGTTATGTGTGCAATACCATTTTTGTCGATCCGCCACGGGCGGGGATCGATCCAGATACCTTAGCCTTAGTACAAGGTTACGAGCGAATTTTATATATTTCCTGCAATCCCGAGACCTTAAAAGACAATCTGGAACAACTGTACACAACCCATAAGGTCACGCGCTTTGCCCTATTTGATCAGTTCCCCTACACAGATCACATGGAAACAGGTGTGCTGCTAGAGCGCATTAAATAAGGTTTTCTTACAGTTTAAATCATCAGAAAATCTATCTGGGTACGGCGCTGGGTACGGGGGCCTTTAAAACGCTCAATTTCCGATAGCCTTTACTACCCAAAAGTCCACCAGCAATGCTGGTGGCGAAATCTTACTAATGCATAGTTTGGGCAAGCGAAGACAGACCACTAGTCTTTAAAATATTCAAAATCTATAGGGCTGCTCTTCAACTTGTGTCCAGTTAAGCTAGTCGTCGGTAGCAGTTTGGATCTGAATATTTTTATTTTCAATAAAACCATTATTTAACAATGGATAGCATGTTTTATTTTGTGGTAATTCGCATTGATACCCACCGATATACCCACCATTTGGGATTTATAAAGAGAACACATTAAACAGAATGCGTTAGTTTCAATTAGGTCTTTTTAGTTGTGTACTACCTTTTAAACGCTCTTCGAAATGGTCGTGTAAATGTGGCATAAAGTAGTGCAGTATTACAAATGGAGCCCCCCAGCGTTCTATCTCGGTAAATATGTTTTCGTAAAGTCGAGTGATTAAGCTTTGTGCGGACTCATTTTTGTTAAACTCACTTGTATTTTTGATGAGTTTTTTCATTGGCTCAACTGCATTCATAGTGTAAATGGTTTCACGTATAGCTACGGGATACGTGAAATACTTGGTAAAATATTCCCATTCTTTGTACCAAGAATCTACCACATCAGGATATTTGTCTCCCCAAATAACCCTTACTTCAGATAACACTAATTCTGCTTCAGTTATGCTCTGTGCCATCTGGATTTTTTGTAAATCATCATTAAAGTTTTTTTGGTCTTCGAGTAGTACCGATTCAGTCGAGCTTCTAATTTTTCCTAAGATACATAGCTGTAGCTCTGTGTGTGGATATTGCGTTTTCAGCGCGGCCATAGAATCCTTATGGCTAGTATCTGAACAGATAGTCAGGATCTCTTTAACTCCACGTTTTTTAAAGTCGTTCAGTATGTGTGCCAAACTATGATTATTGTCTATATTATCAGATAGATATAAATCTAATAGTTCAATATTACCAGCCTCGTTGAGCGCGCAAACTGTACTCACAATGAGATCTTTTTCTTTTGTTTCATGATGATTCTGAATGATCCAAATCACTGGATATATTGAGTTTAATTCGCGTTTTCGTCTATTTTTTATCTCAACGGGTAATTGGCGATAAATTGCTTTAATAATACCTACCTTATTAATGGCGTTTACTATTGGTACACTACGGTTAGCTCTGGGTTGGCCTTTAATGACTGATGAATGAGGCACTTCCCCTTCAGGCATATCGTTTGATATTGGGATTTGTTCTTTGACAGTCGCGGTATCAGTTATGTTGTGTGGATGGGCGACACTGTCATGTTCAGGCGAATTTTTAATCGTGTTACTTGGCTCACTATTGCCTATAACCTTGTGGTCTTCAGCCGGAAGAGTCGTTTCACTTTGCTTCATCGATGGCAGAGATGATGCTCTGTCGCATTTCATAGTGTCTTTGTGCTCATTTAAGACTTCTGGTTCTATTAACTCACCTTGCTTGATTGTGTTTGACAGCAACTCTTTGTTTATTTGAGTAATTGTATTTGTTGTGGCCGTTGGGTTAGCATTGAAGTGTTCGTGAGCTGTAGGAGTGCTTTCCTCTATTTTGTCTTTGGTTTGCTGATCTAAATCTTCGTGCCCGTCGATAATGTCCGAAGCAGAAAATTTATTTTTGATTCCATGACCATTTTTTAAACCTTTCTCTCTCGATTTTTTTTCATGTTCGAAGTCAATGACATTCTCACCAGCTGGCTTTGCCCCGCTTTGTTGGGCTTGTTTCTTGCTTGAGGCCTGCTTTTTTTGAAGAGCTAGCTCTTTTTGAAAAGCAATGTCTTTATCCTCTATGGTTCTATTGATTTTTTGCTTCTTACTACTTGTTTTGACTAATTCATTTTTAATCAATGACGGGTTCCATTCCTGTATCATTTCCGAGACTAATTCAGATTTTTTACTGTTTTTACTGATTTTTTCCAATTTATTAAAAGTAGCACTGTCGATTGTCACAGTGAAGGAGACTTTACCCTTCGAATTCCTCCTACATTTTCTTGTTCTCCAGGTCCCCCCCATCGTTTTTGCAATGACTGTTGTTGATTCTAATGTGTAGCCTCGCTGTACCATTTGATCTGCGAGTGAACGGACGATGGTATTGGTGTCGATATATTCATATGGAATATAGAACCCTTTCTTATACAGATAATCTCTGATCCATTTGATACTGTCTGGAGTCTCAGAATTCAAAAAACTGAAAAGCTTTATTATATTACCATGCATTAGAGTCATCTAATTTTCCGTTTCTGCATATTTAAAAATATTAGAAATTTCTGTGTCATTACATTGTAACGTTACAAGTAACAACATTAATCGTTTATGACCAATTATACTAGGGTTTTCTTAGCAAGAATGTGTATTATTGGTAAACACTTATGGAGTATAAAGGACATTTAATAGTGAACGTACTTGAATCAATGACGGATGCACCGCCTGAAACTAGATTGTTGCTGCTCCAATGGTCCACCTTACAAGGCGGTCTTTTTATTGGTGGTGACATACAGGATTTAAGTAAATTGTTCAAAATGCCAAAGAGAACTATCACAGCTGGTTTGCACTATTTAGTGCAAGAAGGGTATATGTCAAAATTCCCAAACCTTGATGTGAGTCCTTCACCCGATAAGCCGCGCCCACGTTTCCACTTTCAATTGACCATTGAAGGGTATCGCCGCAGCCAAGATACACTCGCGGCTTGTGGCTTCCATGAAGAGTTAAGATATGTGCTGTTTGGTACGAGTCTGAAGTTGCCTAGGCAAGGCATTCGCTTGCAATGGGCATGCTTAGTGTTATTGGCTAATAAAGCTGGCTATGCCATTGGATATTCGACTGAAACTTTAAAAAAATGGTCGGGTTTATCGGACAAACAATTGGAACAAAATTGGAACTTTTTGGTGAAAGCTGGTGCAATCTCTTTAGTAGCCAAAGAAGTTAAAAACAGTGATTTTTTTGTGGCTTTACCCACAATGTATAAGCTCGAACTCCGCAGTGCAGCCTTAAATTGCGTAAATTTTGGCGTGCCTGTACAGCAAGGCCATTTGCAGGAATTTAACTTTTTAAGGAAGGTCATCAGCTTCAATAGTAAGATCCAGCAACAAAAGAAACAGCAGCAGACTCCATTGCAAAATAGTGTTCTTGATGACAAGTCGTATTTAGCAATGGCTAAAGGTTTTCTTGATCTCAGACTACGCGTTTACATTCACCATCTATGCGTATCTACGGTGCTGTTAGGGTTATTGCATGAGAAGGTACTTGATACTTCTCAAGACATTTTGAAGAATGAAACACTACAACGGTTTATCAGATCGGCCTTGGAATATGGTTTGTGCATACCAGAAAGTTTAGTCATTTCAGCCAAAGGTCTACATTCGAACGATGATAACGATCAGCAACCAACTGAAAACGATACTGCTCATTTTATTGACTTTGCCCTCAAAGCTCTAACGGATGAGTTGATGTTTAAAATTGCTGAGTTTGCACCATTTCTAAGATTATTCGTTCGTGAATATAAGCTATTTCCAAATTTTGTTGGGTGGTTACCTGGACATTTTATGCATTCAACCCGAACGATAAAGCTTGCAAAGGTTGAGAAGAAAAGTGAGCAAACTGAAGCTCTGGTAGGCGATGATGTAAGCAGTGAACAGCAGAGTAGAGAGGAGCGTGAGTTTACCACTTTTGTCTTGCAACTATGGTTACCTACCTCAGCTAAGGTCAAAGATAGCATGGCGCTGGGTGATCAGATCTTGGCTTACCAAGGATGGAATTTGGTGAATTCTCCAAATATTGTAAAGGTCAATGAAATCAAAGTTCACAAAATGCGCTTCGGTTGTGACTAAATGGTCGTTTAATTGTCGAGCGATGTGAGATCTTATCGCCCTTGTTTACCCGATCTACTGCTCAATGATTGACGGGGATTTCAGTTATTGCGATTGTCTGTTTGTTAATACTACAACCCTGTAGCCATACCTACTACTCAATACTATTCCTTCAGCCAGTATCTCTAACACTACCTTACCCATGAACATACAGGGTTAGCTGCCATCAAAGGCGTGCTAACCTAGACTGAGTAATATCAAGCCCTTTAGGGCTTTTGAGTTATAAATTACACAAACCCCATACGTTATGTAACTTAACCAATATGGGATATCAATATGTACTCTCGTCACACCTCAAACACTAACCTTACCGTCATCAGCAATGGCCAATACCAAGGTCTCAATGTTTATCCTCGGCCACTAAGCGCTGAATACTTAAACGCTATTTTACAGACCTTACAAGCTGCCCTGAATGAGCACCCTCGTACCTTTATGGTCCGGTTTGATTTGCATCTGCCACAGCTCAATTTTCGTGACTCACCTATAGTTTATGATTCAACGGTGATCAGCAAATTCTTTAAATCTCTGAGTGCTAAAATCCAGCATGATAGGCTTATCAAGGGCCGTGAGGGTAAGCGGGTGCACCATTGTACTCTGCGTAATATTTGGGCAAGGGAGCGAGCTGATGCCAATACAGACCATTACCACATCGCTATCTTCCTCAATAACGATGCCTATAGCCATCTCGGTAACTACAATCGAAGTGGACAAAACCTGAGTACTAAGATTGTTGAAGCCTGGGCCAGTGCTTTAGGGCTCGATGATTTCAGTACGCGGCATTTAGTCCATTTTCCAGAGGATACGCCAGTTTATTATCTCAATCGTAACGCACCGAATTATCCCCAAACCTTTGCGAGTGCTTTATTCCGCTTGAGCTATTTTGCCAAGCTAGAGACCAAGCATTATGGTGATAGAACTCGTTCATTCGGTTGTAGCCGTATTTAAACAGGGTGTCTGAGTGGTTAGCTTACTTAGCACTTAGTGCGGTTGTTACTGGGACGAGTACGAATGGGGAAAAAATGGCAAGGGGCTAAAATCCCTTGTTTAAGACTCTTTGCTGATACAGTCTCTATCAGTAGCCGGCTTCCTTTTGGTGGCGTATACACAATACTGTCAATCGTTCACCGCCATCATACTGGTACATTGCCAAATAACCTGTGTCACCAAAGTCAATCAGCAGTTCCCTAAAGCTAAAGTCATTGTCATCGATAGGCCGGCCAATGTCTGGATAGCTTTCCAGTTTTCTAATGGTATTGATTATGGCGCTGGCAGCCCGTTGTACGGCGGGAGGATTTTTACTGCGAAGAAACTCACGTAAGCGCTCTAAATCACGTAATGCTGTGGCGGTGAAGATTATTTGTGGCATGTAGGGGATGCCTTTTCATTTTCACTTCCCCAGGACTCTAGCCAACTAACCACTTCGTCACCGGTAACGTGCAAGCCTGATGTCTGGTGTTCTTCCCATGCGCGTAACGCCTCTTGCTGCAGCGCCTCGCGTTTCTCTTCTCTCTCAACGTACTCACGGATCGCTTCACGCATCATCCAGTGTGATGAACGTTTACGAGTTTCGGCTAAATGCTCGACTCTGGCTTTAATATCGGCATCTAATTTAACCGACACGGGTTTGATTGTGCTCATCTGTTACTCCATAGGTAATGCTTGGTACTACTAGGTAATACCTTAGCATAACGTGGTACAAAAAAATAATGATTACACGGTTTACTCATCTGCTCGAGCAACGCCATGAGAAAAATG
This sequence comes from Shewanella putrefaciens, assembly GCF_016406305.1. Classification (NCBI taxonomy): domain Bacteria; kingdom Pseudomonadati; phylum Pseudomonadota; class Gammaproteobacteria; order Alteromonadales; family Shewanellaceae; genus Shewanella; species Shewanella putrefaciens. The sequence goes on along the minus strand of NZ_CP066369.1, from coordinate 199,841 downwards.
ACGTTAGCAGGATAGTTTGTATCACTGAACTGGGCATAAATTTTGTGCTGGTATCGCGCTAATCTTTAGCATAAAAGCAAGAGGGGTGAAACGATAGCGGCGAGCGGTGCCGCTTCGTTTCTTAGGTTTGGATGATGTGTTACTGAGTACTCTCTCAATACTGCAGGTGAAGCATTAAGACCTTAGCCACTGCCATGCACCGGCTATTAGCTCAGTGCCCGCTTTGACGCCATTGATGCCTACTTCTGCAGTAGTGAGTATGGTGTTTAAGCCGGTTTCTAAACTGCCTGTAACAAGCTTGAACCCTGCATCAGTTATTTCTCCTTGGCTTAAGCAAGCATAACTCTCACCCAGGGTTTGCGTGGTGCCTTTTAGTAAGCATTCTGCAGGTTTAGCGACAAGGTCCCCAGGTGTCCCTAGCAGCGTGTTGACGTTATCGGGTAATCCTAGGTATTCACCGGTCATCTTAGCGGCGGTAGAGGCTAACACGACGTTTGCGACAGTTCCCGCTGCCAGCTTTGAAGCAGTGCTCCCCAGTAAGCCTGCTCTGGCTGAGCCTTGCAGGGCAAGGTGAGTGAGATTACTGACTTGATTAGAGGTACTGCTCCCTTCTAAGCATTCGTTGACGAACTGCTCACAATTGTTCGTAGCAACGCCGTATGGGCTGTGACCCAGTTGACTGCGCGCTAGCTCAATAGCTTGATGGGGAAACAAGCTGGACTTTTTCACTCTGATCTTATCGCCACCCGCAAATTGCTGCAGATCGATTTCTTCGATGATGCCCTGTTTAGATAAGTGAATCACATTGCCACGGCCGACATACAGGCCATGGTGTTCGGTTAAGCCAAGCGGATCGATATTGGTGACGAGGTGATCGCCAGGTTGTAATGCTTGCATAAATGTTTCCTTAGCCAGGGGGCATCATTGTGCCCCTCCATTACGCCATGCTGACTTAAGCTAGCTGTAGGTTGTTCGCGTTGATGGTCTATTGGCTGTGTGGGGGGATTAAAGGGGAGACGCTATTCAGTAAGTGATAAGCGCGGGTTAGATTTCCAGTTCGACAAAGTCCTTATCGATATCGTCTTGCTCAATACCGATATACCGCAGGGTGGTTTCTTCGGCGCTATGCCTGAGCATCTTCATTACTCGGCCAATGTCTTTGGTTTGTTGATACAGCAGATAGCCACGGGTTTTGCGCATCGAGTGGGTGCCTAAGGCGATTTTGAGTTCTTCACCAATCATCGCCAGTGCTCGGCAGATATAGCGGCGTGACAAAGGCGCGGGTTTGATGTTTTTAGCCCTTTGATTACGATAGGACTGAAACAGGTAGATATGGTTAGGATGCTCGCGTGCAATTCGTTGTATCCGTTCCAGCGTCTTTTGGTTGAGTTTGATATTGGCGATTTTGCCGGTTTTGGACTCCTTAATGATGAGTCTATCGCCGTGGATATCACTGAACTTAATCGAGAGTAAGTCAGAGATCCTAAGGGCGAGATTAAGGCCGATATTCCACACATCGGCCAGTTGCTGGCTAAACTGTCTTTCCAGTAGGTAGCTAATAAGCTTAACGGTGTCTTGATCTTTAACCGCGTGAACCTCAGGCATGGTCATGTTCCTCTTTTTGGCTATAGCGTATTTTGGGGCACTTGTGTTGTTGAAAGCCGCATGGGATAAGGGTTTGAGTGTTCCCGTTTTAGGATTCTGGGAACTTGATTTGGCTAAGTGGTTTAATCCAAACTGACCTTCACCTTGTAAACTCCCATATCGAAATAAGTGGCAAAGTTTTGGGTAAATAAATCGATTAATGCTATGCATTCCCGCTCGCCAATCCAGCCGCTAAACAGGCTATAGACCTGCTTGCTGTTAAAGCAGATATCGATGTCTTTAACCAGCTCAGGGAAGGGATGGCCGCGAAAAGCAAAGTCGGTGACGTAAACTAAACGCCAGTGATCTTGTTGTTTCTCAAGCCGGACTTCGACGGGATGAAAGCCACCATCTTCGGCGCTGTAATCTGGATCTCTAAAATTGAGCGTGATCGCGTTGGCATCTTTTGGATCTACGTTAGCTAGTTCCTTTTCAATGACTTGGTAAAAACGATTAGGCATCGCTGGCAGTTGGTTACGGTTAATGATTAATTTCATGGGATATTCCTTCTTTGATTTACGCGCACACGCAAGAGCCTAGGAGCTAAAACTCCTAGGCTCTTGCTGTGTTTGCTGGTGGGGTAAAAATTGCGTGAAACGAGTCTGATGGAGCGTGATGAGGTATTAGGATGCGCTTTGGTGTTACAAGGTTATCGAAGGGGCAAATGTTAATGCGGATTGTGGTTTGTCAGCGGTTTGATAAATCGCAATATACAAATAACCGTGGCTGCCAAGTGTGTCGGCCTCACAGGTAAAACCAGCGTGCTCAATGGTGACGCAGTGCTGCTCAGTGGCATCAATCTCGCCGGTGGCCACCAGCCGTTCAAGCTGTTTAACCATGGCGGGAAAGGCCTCGACAAATGGTTGTCTAATTGCTGATGGAAATTCACCGACAAAGCTTGAACGGTCATGGAGATAATCCAAGTGCTGACCGCGCAAAATCAGCCTCGCGCCAAAGCGGGGAGATACTTTACGGGGCAAGCCCCAGGCGTGTTCAATATCGAAAAGTTTTAGCGTTGTCATAGTGACCTCGATGGTTGAAGGATGAAACTAAGGGAGTGGGATGCTTGTTAGCGGACTAGCGGGAGCGGTGATAAATGCCTAGGCGAGTACAAGCGGTGAATACAGCTTACTAACGGAGTGGATGCAGGAAAGGTAACAGTCTTTAGGTATGCACACTCCAATTGGGCTGCTCATTGCTGCCATGGTTAAAGTACACCCCGTTGATCACCCGCTGCCATTCACCTATAGGCACCCCATAACTATCACAGGGGCAAACATAGCGGCAAAAGGCAATCTCCTTGGGTAAGTGTTCAACCACATCACGGTGAAATACACTCAATACGGTTTTATGCAGCTTTGGATTAGGTGCCACAATCGGCTTGCCAATCACTTGGCCCATGGCATTGAGCGGCCGCACAAACATCGGCAAAATCAGCTCAACCGCTAAGCGGTTACGCAGTTCAGGAAACGCGGCGCAGGCCTCGGCAACACAGGCCTGTGAAAAACTATCGGTAAATTCAATCATGATGGACTCCTTGATTTAGCGTGGCAGGTTTAAACGCTGGCTAAAGTAAGCCGCGCTCAGCAAAGGACACTGGCGTGCGGCCAACCACTATATGGTCAAGCACGCGCACATCGATAAGCGCTAATGCATCGGTTAACCGTTGAGTGATGTTCTTATCTGCAGCTGAAGGTTCAGACTCGCCAGACGGGTGGTTATGGGCAAAGATCACCGCTGCTGCATTGATGGCCAATACCGCTTTAACCACTTCTCGAGGATAGACACTGGCGGCATCTAAAGTGCCAAAGAACAACTCTTTAAACTCGAGTAATTGATGTTGGTTATCGAGCAGCATCACCGCAAACACCTCCCGCTCATAGCCGCCCAGTTTGTAAGTTAAGAAATCCTTAGTGGCTTGAGGGTTGGTATAGGCATCTTTCTTTACATAACGTTCGGCAATGATATTGGCGGCTGAAGCGAGGATGACATCATCCGAGGGCGGCCATAGCGTCACAGGTCGAATGGTAGTTCTGGTGTGCATAGGTTTTGTTGACATATCAGGCTCCTGGAAAGTGTTAATGGGCTTATGCACAGGAGTGATATATATCTGAAAAGATTTGGAAATAAGGAAAAAGTTAAAAATTACTCGAAGGACATATGTAATGAGACAATAACCGAGAAACTCATCATGAAACTAATTCGCCTTACAAAAGTTATGGATTACACAGGACTAGCGCGTTCCACTATCTACAAGTACATCGCAGAAGGAACATTTCCCAGACCGGTGTCACTCGGTAGCCGAGCTGCCGCTTGGGTAGAAAGTGAAGTGCAAGAATGGATTTTAACAAGAATAGAGGAGCGAGATGCCCAAAGTGCAACCGTTTAAGCCCATATCAACATCCGTTTTACTGCACATTAATTAACTTCAGAATATCCCTTACAACCTCCCGCCTTCAAAGGCTAAGAGTTGTCCGCCATTACTAGATTGAAATGCTTTTTCTTGGCTGAATCCCTCTATAAGTAATCCTATAAGCAATAACTAAAAATAACCTAACTAAACCAAGGGAACGACCGAAAAAAGCTAGGGTAAGGGCAAAATTCAGAGCTTACTTAGTTACAACACTTTCTGTCACGATGAATTAAGTACTTGAATGATTAACTATTCAAGCAGGGCAATAACTTGACATATAGACAAGCGCATCGCCCTCACCGGCATGCGCCTGTCTTGTCGCCCTGATGATCAACTCAAGGGGTGGATACTCCATCCCTTAGTTCTTCGCCTTCAAAGCGTTTAACTCCAGTTATGCTTCAAAAGACGAAGAGAACGTAGTTACATAGTCAAATCACCTGCCAAGAAAACCTGCGGAGGCTTTGAAGATACTCCAAGGGATAATGCCGCCCAACAGCGTGACAGCTTGGTACAAAGACTGTGTGCTATCTCACTGGATTAGATGGATCTTTTCTGACACAATCCTAAAAATTATTTGCATCAATCTAAATGGTCTAATCGCTTAATAAATCTGCTTTGAACATGATATTTGAAAGCTTTTAGGCGGTTACCGTTGCAGTTTTTGCTACAAGATTTGCCACAAGAATAATAAGAGGTGAGGCACAGGGATGGTCGATACAATTCCAAGCTATGAAGAGATGATGCCTGCAGTGCTTAAGGTGCTGGCGGATGGAGAGGTTAAAACACTCCAGCAGATGTACCTCGCTGTTGCTAACCATTATGGTTTTACCGCTGAGCAGTTAGCTCGAACAATTCCGAGTGGCAAAACCACATATGTTAGAAGTCGGGTTGGCTGGGCCAAAACCTATATGGTTAAAGCCGGACTTATTAGTCAGCCCAAACGCGGTGTTTGTCAAATTACCCAAGGAGGTCGGGAAGCTCTGGCTAGTGGAAAGCCGATTGATAACCACTACCTTGCACAATTTGAAGACTTTAATCGCTTCTTAAGTACCAGCAATGAGCCATCGACTACCAACAAAGCATCCTCTGAAGTTAACAGAAGTCGTGGCAAAGGGTTAACTCATCAACATGATGAAGCTCAAACTCCTACAGAGTTAATCGATATCGCCTTTACCGCCCTTAATTCAGCCCTTGCCGATGAATTGATTGAACAAATCCACACATTATCGCCTAAGTTTTTCGAGCAGCTGGTGGTCGACTTGATGTTGGCTATGGGCTACGGTGGCAGTCATAAGGATGCTGGTAAAGCAACCCAATACAGCAGCGACGGCGGTGTAGATGGTATCATCAAAGAGGATAAGCTCGGGCTAGACTCCATCTACCTGCAAGCCAAACGCTATCGCGATAACACAGTCGGTAGGCCAGATATTCAAGCCTTTGCTGGTGCGCTCGACATGCACCGCGCCCGCAAAGGGGTATTTATTACTACCTCAAATTTCAGTAAAGACGCCCGTGATTTTGTTACCCGTATTGAAAAACGCATCGTGCTGATTGATGGCCATGAACTGGCAGCCCTGATGATAGAGCACAATGTTGGTGTTTCGACTCGCGAATTGTATGCCGTTAAGGCAATCGATTCAGATTACTTTGCAGAAGAGTGAGCTATCTAGCTAACAAATTACGCTCGATAACATGCTGAAAACATATATGAAATAAAGCAGGCTTGGATATGACTGGATCGGAAAAGCAAACACGTATAGAGCTTATTGATAAACAGCTTCTGCTTGCAGGCTGGAATATTGATGATCCGACTGCAGTTATTCAGGAGTTTGATATTGTAACCGAACTGCCAGAAGGAGTCTCTGAGCCCCGCTCTAGGTTCGAAGGACACCAATTTAGTGATTACGTTTTACTCGGAAAAGACGGTAAACCGTTGGCTGTAGTCGAAGCAAAGAAAACTTCAAAAGATGCTGCTATTGGTCGCGAGCAAGCTAAACAATATTGTTATAACATTCAAAAGCAGTGGGGAGGTGAACTGCCATTTTGCTTTTATACCAATGGACACGAACTCTACTTCTGGGATCTTGAAAATGCCGCGCCGCGTAAAGTGGTCGGTTTTCCCTCGCGCGATGACTTAGAGCGCTTCGCCTATATCCGTCGTAATCGCAAACCGCTCACGCACGAATTTATTAATACTTCTATTGCAGGCCGTGGTTATCAGATCCGTGCCATTCGCTCCGTGCTTGAAGGCATCGAAAAAAAGCAGCGCGATTTCTTGTTGGTGATGGCAACCGGCACTGGTAAAACCCGCACCTGCATCGCCCTTTCCGATGCACTGATGCGCGCGTGTCATGCTGAAAAAGTCTTGTTTTTAGTTGATCGTATCGCTTTGCGCGAACAGGCACTGGCCGCTTTTAAAGAGCATATGCCTAACGAACCACGCTGGCCTAACGTGGGTGAAAAGCTCATTGCCAAAGATCGGCGGGTTTACGTGGCCACTTACCCCACCATGCTCAATATCATCCGCGACGAATCACAGCACTTATCACCGCATTTTTTTGATTTCATCGTGGTCGACGAAAGCCATCGCTCCATCTACAACACCTTTGGCGAGGTGCTCAGTTATTTCAAAACTATCACACTTGGTTTAACCGCCACACCTACGGACATTATCGACCACAACACCTTTGAGCTGTTTCACTGCGAAGATGGCATCCCAACCTTTGCCTACACCTACGAAGAGGCAGTCAACAACGTACCGCCTTACCTCAGTAATTTTCAGGTCATGAAAATCCAGACCAAGTTTCAGATGGAAGGCATCAGCAAGCGCACTATCTCATTAGAAGACCAGAAAAAATTGATCCTGCAGGGTAAAGAAATCGAAGATATCAACTTCGAAGGTACACAGCTGGAAAAACAGGTAATCAACAAGGGCACCAACGCCCTGATCGTGCGCGAGTTTATGGAAGAAGCCATCAAGGATACCAACGGCGTACTGCCCGGCAAAACCATCTTCTTCTGCGCCACCAAAGCCCACGCTCGGCGCATCGAAGAAATCTTCGACAAGCTCTACCCGCAATACCACGGCGAGCTGGCTAAGGTATTGGTGTCGGATGACCCGCGCGTTTACGGTAAAGGTGGCTTGCTCGACCAGTTCACCAATAACGACATGCCGCGCATTGCCATCAGTGTGGATATGCTAGATACAGGCATCGACGTGCGCGAAATCGTTAATCTCGTCTTTGCTAAACCCGTTTACTCCTACACCAAGTTCTGGCAAATGGTTGGGCGTGGTACCCGCTTGTTGGAAACCAGCAAACCCAAGCCCTGGTGTCTGGAAAAGGATGTGTTTTTAATTCTCGACTGCTGGGATAACTTCGAATACTTCAAGCTTAACCCCAAGGGCAAAGAGCTCAAGCCCCAGCTGCCTCTACCAGTTAAGTTAGTAGGCTTGCGTTTGGATAAAATCGAAGCTGCTAACGACAGGGGGAATATCGATACCGCCGTGCGTGAAGTCACCAAGCTACGCAAGCAAATTGCCGCTTTACCGCAGAATTCTGTGGTCATTAAAGAAGCCGCAGCTGTACTTGCCCGCCTTGAAGATGAAAACTTCTGGCTAACCCTTAACCACGACAAGCTCGAATTTTTGCGGGCTGAGATAAAACCGCTATTTCGCACCGTATCTGAAGCGGATTTCAAGGCGATGCGCTTTGAACGAGATATTCTGGAATACTCGTTAGCAATTTTACAGGAAGAAAAACAACAAGCCGAAACCCTTAAAGAGGGTATCATTGAGCAAATCAGCGAGCTGCCGCTTTCGGTGCCCTTTGTCAAACTCGAAGAAGAACTGGTCCGGACCGCACAAACTTCACTGTATTGGAACAAGGCCGACGAAGACTGCTTTGATGAGTTGTGCATCAAACTAGGCCCCTTGATGAAATTCCGTGAGCAAAGCACCGGGCAACAACAAACTCACCTCGATTTAGTTGATGAACTGCATAAAAAAGAATGGGTGGAATTTGGCCCAGATAATGAAGCCGTGAGTGTTTCGCGCTACCGTGAGATGATAGAGAACTTAATTGCCGAACTGACAGAACATCATCCGGTGCTTAAAAAGATCAAAAACGGCGAAGTAGTAAACGTTGATGAAACCCATCAGTTGGCTGAGCTACTACACGAAGAACGTCCACACATCACTGAAGACCTGCTGCGCCAGGTGTATAAAAACCGCAAAGCGCATTTTTTGCAGTTTATTCGTCATATTCTCGGTATTGAGGTGCTGAAAAGTTTCCCTGATGAGGTCCACACTGCGTTTGAGCAGTTTATTCGAGCGCATAATACGCTAAATAGCCGTCAGTTGGAGTTTTTAAATTTGCTGAAAAACTTTATCATTGAGCGCGAAAAAATTGACAAGAAAGATCTCATTAAAGCCCCTTTCACCGTGCTACACCCTCAGGGTATTCGCGGGGTTTTCAGCCCAAATGAAATTAATGACATTCTGCAGTTAGCACAGATGCTGGCGGCCTGATAAAGGTAAACTCATGTTACAAAACAACCCCGAACTCAAAAGCAAAATCGAGCAGCTTTGGAATAAGTTCTGGAGTGGTGGTATTAGCAACCCGCTTACTGCCATCGAGCAAATCACCTACCTACTGTTTATGAAGCGCCTCGATGAGCTTGATTTAAAACGTCAATCTGATGCTGAGTGGGTGGATGAAAAATATATATCAAAATTTGATGGCACCTGGATACCTCCAGAGTATAGAGCCCGAAGAGAGGAGCAGGATACCGAAGAGGATTGGGCTAAAAAGCTAGATGACGAAAAAAAGTATCAAATTGAAAAACGCACTCTTCGCTGGAGTGAGTTTAAGCACATGCAGGCTGAAGACATGCTTCAGCATGTGCAAGGCAAAGTATTCCCGTACTTAAAAGACTTAAACGGGTCAGAAAGTAACTTCACCCACCACATGAAAAACGCTGTATTTATCATCCCTAAACCAGCGTTGTTGGTGGAGGCGGTAAAAACCATCGACGAAATCTTCGAGGTGATGGAGCAGGACTCTCAGGAAAAAGGCCAGGCTTTTCAGGATATCCAAGGTGATGTCTATGAGTTCTTACTCTCTGAAATTGCCACTGCTGGTAAAAATGGCCAGTTTCGAACCCCGCGTCATATCATCAAGCTGGTGGCGGATTTAGTACAGCCGCAACTGGGCAATAAAATTGCTGATCCAGCCTGCGGCTCCGGAGGCTTTTTGCTGGGTGCATACCAGTACATTGTGACTGAACTTGCTAAAAAAGCGGGCTCAAAAAACCTCATACCTGATGAAGATGGCTTTGTGCGTACCTCTGTCGCCGCAGCCCTTACCGAAAAGGCTCAAGCCATCTTAAGTGCGTCACTTTGGGGTTATGACATCGACCAAACCATGGTGCGCTTAGGTTTAATGAACCTGATGATGCACGGCATTGACGAGCCTCATGTCGACTACAAGGATACTCTGAGCAAAAGCTATACGGAGGAGGCCGAGTACGACATCATCATGGCCAACCCGCCCTTTACTGGCAGCATAGATAAAGGCGACATCAACGAAAACCTCCAGCTTTCTACTACCAAATCAGAACTGCTGTTTGTCGAAAACATCTACCGACTGCTTAAAAAAGGTGGCACCGCTGGGGTTATTGTGCCGCAGGGGGTGCTGTTTGGTTCCGGCAAAGCCTTTAAAGATTTACGCAAAATCTTGGTGGACCGCTGTGATTTGGAAGCGGTGATCACCCTGCCCAGTGGCGTATTTAAGCCTTATGCAGGGGTCAGCACTGCCATCTTGTTATTCACCAAAGTTTGGGGGCCAAAAGACAAGGTGGATAAACCTGCTACCCAGTATGTGTGGTTTTATGAAATGGCCGCCGATGGTTATTCGCTGGATGACAAACGTACAAAGCAAGAAGGCTATGGTGACCTACAAGATATTGTCGCCAAATTTCATGCCCGCAGTGTTACCACCGACACCGACCGCACCGCCAAATATTTTATGGTGCCGCGCCGCGAGATTGAAGCCGAAGACTATGATCTGTCACTGAGCCATTACAAAGAAGATGTGTTTGAAGAGGTGCATTACGATGCGCCCGGCGTGATTTTGGAACGGCTGATTCAGGCGGAAGTGGGCGATGTGGATGAAGCTGATTTGGGCAAGGTGCAAAGCGGCATTGTGCGCGAGCTGTTAGAGCTGAAGGGGATTATCAGATGAGAAGCCGTTACCAAGTAGAAGAGCTTGGAAAACATGTTCATCAGGTAAGCAGCAGAAATCGATCTAATGTTGATATCGAGGTGTTTTCAGTAACAAACTCAGAGGGTTTTACCCGATCAACTGAATACTTCAGTAAAGAAGTATTCAGCAAAGATGTGTCCAATTATAAAGTCGTTAAACCAAATCAGTTCGCTTATAACCCGTCACGAATCAACGTTGGCTCAATAGACTATCTTCGTCATTCATCTTCAGTTTTGGTAAGCCCATTATATATTGTATTCGAGTGTGGCAATGATATTCATGCAGACTATTTGCTGCGTTACCTAAAAAGCGATTGGGGCAACGCACAAATCAGAGCAAACACTGAAGGCGCAGTAAGAGACTCACTAAAATATAAGGGCTTAGAAAACGTTAAATTCCCTTTTGCGCCCATCAACGACCAAATCCGTATTGCCCATTTGCTCGGCAAAGTGGAAGGGTTGATCGCCCAGCGCAAACAACATCTACAACAACTCGACGATCTGCTGAAAAGCGTGTTTTTGGAGATGTTTGGGTTTCGCGATCAAACCTATGCGAAATGGTCGGTTGATAAGCTAGCAGTGTATACCGAGGTGGTATCAGGTGTTACCAAAGGGAAAAAGTACAAAACTGATGAATTGATTGAAGTCCCGTATATGCGTGTTGCAAATGTGCAAGACGGTCACTTCGTGCTTGATGAAATAAAAACCATCTCGGTTACTGAGAAGGAGTTTGGACAATATCAGCTTCGGTTTGGCGACTTGTTGCTCACTGAAGGTGGTGATCCTGACAAACTTGGAAGGGGTTCAGTTTGGGAAAACCAGATTGAAAAATGTATCCATCAGAATCATATTTTTCGTGTCCGAATCAATAACTTTTCAGAGTTAAATTCGTACTATTTGAGCGCTCTCATCGGTTCTCGTTATGGAAAATCTTATTTTCTAAAGTCGGCGAAACAAACAACCGGGATCGCGTCAATTAACTCTACACAACTGAAGAATTTCCCAACTGTCATCCCCCCAATTGAGCTCCAAAACCAATTTGCCACCATCGTCGAAAAAGTCGAAGTCCTTAAATCTCGCTATCAGCAAAGTTTGAACGACCTAGAATCACTCTACGGCGCACTTAGCCAGAATGCCTTTAGAGGTGAACTGGATTTATCGCGGGTGCCTTTGCCTGATGTTCAGGTCGATGCCGAAGAAACTAACTCTTTGGAACAGGCTGAAATGCCCCAAACTGAAGGTACTGCCATCAACCTGCCCGATACCGATTATCTGCTAGAGGCGCTAACGAATACGTCGTTACGCGACCGTTTGCTATGCGAGTGGCTGGAAAGTTATTGCCTGCAAATCGGTACAGCGGAATTTTCTACCTATAGGTTTTTAGCTGCAGCACAAACTCGTATTGCTGAGTTGCACCCAGATAACGAATTTGAGCTGGGTGCAAGCGATTACGACATCGTTAAAAACTGGGTTTTCGACGCATTAGCATCAGACAAGTTAAGCCAGAGTATGGATGAAGGAAATAATCGCCTTCGATTAGCTAAGGGAAAGTCTGCATGAAACTTCTGCGCCTGAAAATCACCGACCCTAACGGCTTTCGCAGTTTGCCCTGTGGCTTTGAACATCACTTTCGTAGTGAATGGACACTGCAGGAAGAGCTGGCGAATAACGAAGGCTTTGCGCCCTTCGTTTGCGCCGGACCCAATGGCAGTGGTAAATCCAACTTACTGGAAGTATTGGGCGCGATTTTCTATCAACTTGAAATTCAACGAGTCAGGCGCAGCTTTTTACCCGAAGCCCTGCAAAATGACGAACAAGATCTTTCACCCTCAGCCTTTGAATTAGGCTATCTGATTCGTGTACCTAAAGAATATCGTCGCCAAGACAGCCCAGAATGGGCAAAAGTCAAGGTTTGGAAAAATGATGGTGAAACGGTTCGCTTTATGTGGGAAAACCAGGGCGATTTTGATACCAATATCAATGAAGTATTTGGCAGCGGCTACGCCGACATTATCTTGCCGCAATACGTACTAGGTTATTCCTCCGGCGAAAACGAAATCTTAAGCCTGCCATTTTTTAAAATGCGCTTTATCCAGTTTGATGAATACTGGAATGCCCTAAGCCAGCAATTGCCTTACCCAGGTTATCCGGAAGCCCGCATGGCGTATCTGGATAACAGTTTCAGTCAGGCCATATTGCTGTGCAATTTGCTGTTTCAGGAAGAAGCAACCCTGCAGCCCTTTCGTGAGGATGTCGGCATAGAGTCGCTGAAAGAATTCCGCATTATTCTGCGTCGCACTATTTTGCTAACGCCAGAACAGCTTGAAAGCTTTGTCAGCAACAATGAAAGTCAGCCACAAACGTTGGAAAGCATCATCAAAGACCACCCGGCACTGACTGCCGAAGAAGATGAGCTGGGCAACACCCGTTACCGCTTGAATCTTTTGCAGCTTTTAGAAGGCGATGAAAAATCGTCGCGCATGATCAGTGCACTGAAGCGCTGCGCAACGCTGAGTTTCGAGGATGACACCAGCGATAGTTTGATATTGGATTACTGGGTAAATGAAGCGACCAAGCAAGCTTTTAGAGAAAATTTCAGTAACGATCCGCTATCGCTATTCCAAGCGTTTCAGGTATTGCTCACCTTGAATTTGTACACGGTAGGCGATGCGATCAAGGCAGATTTGTACCAGAGCAATAGCCACTATGTGAGCGAAACAATTCCAACTCTGGCATCGGACCAACGCATAATGCGTTTTAAGTTTGTGCGCTTTAGTAAGGTCGGATGTGATGAACCTTTAATGCTCAAAGAATTATCCGATGGCGAACACCAGTTATTACACAGCCTTGGCCTGTGCCTGCTGTTTCGCAATACCAACAGCCTGTTTTTGTTGGATGAGCCCGAAACCCACTTTAATCCCGACTGGCGCGCCAACTTTATCAGCCGACTGCGGCAGTGCTTCCCTAAAGATGCTGATACAAGTCAGGAAATGCTGATCACCACCCATACCCCGTTTTTGATTTCTGATAGTAAGCCAGAAAAGGTATTAGTATTCAGTAAAGATAAAATTACCCGCAAAGTCAGCATCACTCACCCCAAATACAATACCCTAGGTGCCTCGATTAACAAAATCACCATGAATACCTTCGGTAAACGCGAAACCATCGGTGCTTACGCGAAAGGCATATTAGATGACTTGCGTAAACGCTTCGAGCAAGACGGCGAGGAGAATGAAGCGCTGATCAACGAAATCCATCAGCAATTGGGTGACTCGGTTGAAAAGCTGCTGCTGATCAAAGCTATTCTTGACGGCGAAGCAAACGATAGCGAAGAGGGAAATCAATAATGCTTTTTGCTTACACTTACGTACCGCATCAAATGGAAAAGATGCAGGAATTTATCGATTTTATTTTCCATCACGTGTGGTGTAAGGCACCGACTAACGGTCCATTCGATCTGGACCTCTTTGCTGCTAATGCCGACTTACAAGAAGTAATGACTGCATTTTTATATTCCGATGCCGCAGGAGCTGATTTCTTTTACGGCAATATTGAACGTATTCACGGATTATTTGCTAGGTTAAGCACAGCCGAAATCGCACAATTCACATTGTGGTATCAAGGCAATAATGATTTAGTGAAAGTGTGTGACAATGATCCGACTGCTTATCTCGCCCGCTACAGTGATATAGCTGTCAATCATAGTGATATAGCCGACCTTCTAGGCACCTTCTTCAAAGGGTTATATTCTCAATCATTGCTTAATCTTGCAGCTTTGCGTGCTAAGATCGGTGATATTGATGACCATTACCAAACATTCGTACAAACAAATAAAGCTGGCAAATGTCCCTTTTGCGGCATGAATGATTTACTGGGGGCAAACCATATTCCCAGAGAAGCCTACGATCACTATCTGCCAAAAGCGATATACCCGTTTAACTCCATCAACTTCATGAATTTGATGCCAGCTTGCCACCATTGCAATAGCAGCTATAAAACCAGCAAAGATCCTGCATATATACCAAAAGATCCTACACGCTTAGTGCATCGTCGCGCTTTTTTTTATCCTTACACAACGGCCCCCCATATAATCGACATCCATATCGCGCTACGAACGTCAGACATTGAAAAGTTGGCTCCTGAAGACATAGTTATTACGTTCGGCCCCGCGGCTGCCAACGAGAAAATTGAAACCTGGAAAGATGTCTATGGTATTGAAGAGCGCTACAAAGCCAAGCTCTGCAGTGAAAATGATGGCAAGTACTGGCTGACACAAGTGCTCGATGAGTGGAAAGAAGACGATCGAATGCCTGCTGATTTTCTTCGCACTTTAGCGCGGCAAACCGATAAAAAACCTTACGCCGAATGTAATTTTCTGAAAAAGCCATTTCTGGATGCTTGTTGTAACAATGGTTTGTTCGACGCATTACCACAACCTGAGCAATAAAAGATACCATGATTAAAACTGCGTTGGGTATGTAAAGCCAATTTGAGCAAATCGACACGATTAATAAGCTCTATCGGATCTTGTTTGGCAGAACATAAGCGGATCGTTTGCTAAGTTGTTAGATTTATAAATCAAGGAGTGATGATGATACTTGGGGAAACCTTAGCTGGCTTACAACTGATGGAAAAGTGCCTTTCTTGGTTCAGAGCAAGATTGGGGCCTACAGTGACGGATACACCCGCCAGCCGCTTCCTCGCCTTGTTTGATGCCCACGGTGTCAAGCCTGGCCAAATTCCCGATTTCTTTGGCCACGGTCTAAGCATTGCCGATTGTCACTCTACAGAATCACTCACTAAGGTGTTAACTTCTGATCTGATGGAAAAAGCGGCGCAGCTTTTTGGTATCAATAGAGATTGGTTGGATTGTGCTAGTGATGTGGTTTACGAGCCGCATTCCTTTTATAAAAATCCTCAAGGATTCGATGCCTATTTAAAAAGTATTGCACTTGAATCACATATACCTTTGCGGGCGACCTTGTACATGCCCACCTGCAATAACTTATTTTATCCTGATGACTCTGGGGTATTGGTGATATCTGTTCCCGTGGGAGAGGTTAATCAACGAACTATATATCGTTTTGAATTGGTCCATTATGATCGTATTTGTTACTGGCACTGTAGAGGTTATTTGGCCGCAAATTTGGCTTCTATGCTTAGAAGGTATGCGGTCGTTTATGGTTCATACGTAGCAGCCAAAGTGCTTGAGCCTGTTGCGCAAGGGCAAAGATTGCCTGTTTACGATTATGGGTCACAAGACGCTTTCCGGTTGAAGGTAAAAGGTCGTGTTTCAATTGAAGAGTTGATTTCACACCCTGATAAATATTTGGAGGGGGTCGATCCTGAAACTAACAAATTTGGGCACCGTGCTGCTATCGATCTATGGCTGAATATGGCAGACCAAATGCGTACCCGAAGTCACGCGGAGCATTCTCGTATAGTGTTGAAATTCGAAGAGGCACTGAAGTCTTTAACATAGAGGGTTACAGGCAAGAAGTATTGCCTCTCGAATCACAAACATCTCACATTCTTTGCTTTAGGTCGTTGAATAGCTTCTAAGGCTGTTGCACAGAACCAAGCCTACAGAGCCTGCAGCTAAAAAACCTAGCCACTTGTTTTTACTTGTAAGGCCTAAAGCACCTATTGCAACAACTGCCAGCAGTTGCCCAGAACCTTTGTTATCACCTAGAAGCCTATTAGCGAAGTGCTCACAGTTAAAGCTGAACGGACAATAACGTTTATTTTCATTTTTGATTTTCTCAAGTTGACTCAGCAAAGCGTCAGGGTCCACTTTCGTTGAACGCTGATATTTCAGTTCTTTTCCTTGAGCGAATTGTTCAATAGATACCACTTCCACATTGTTATCTGGCGAGTTATGTGCCACTAAATTTTCACTAACTATAACACCTACGTGCATTACAGCCCCCTTGCTGCGATAGACTCGATCACCTATCATCATTTTTGTATCTTTATGCATTAACCTCTCCTATAGTGGTTAAAATGAATTTAATTTCAAAAAAAGAATTTGCATGCGTTTAACGCATGTAAATACTAAATGTATTTTCCATAGGAAATCAAGAGCCTTATGACAAATATCGAACAAACGACTTACTCTGCTGTTATGGGAGCTGTGGTTAGTAGCATTCGGCGAGAGAAGGGGATCGAGCAAATTGATGTGGCAAATCGAATGGGCTTGTCTCAGGCAAGTTATAGTCGCTTAGAAGGAGGTAAGGCGACCTTCTCTATTGATCAGGTCTTTCTTGTTGCTGACGCTTTAAAAATTAGTCCTTCAGAGCTATTTCAACGAGTTTGCACGACGATAGGAAAGTTAGAAGCTGAACAGTTTGGGGTTGTTGCCCAGCAAAGAAGTAATGCAATAGGAAGTCAGGATTCTCAAGTGGGGACTTTAGTGGCGGGTGCTGCATTAGGGGCCTTGTTGATTGGGCTACTGAGTAAATCCAAGTAAGTAGACTTATGAGTAAGAAGGCAAGAGTGCTTTGTTTACGCCAATAAATTGATTTGCAGGTAAAAATGACTGTCAAAGTATCTCATATCACTCACATTGATAATCTGTTCAGCATTCTTACCCAAGGATGCTTGTGGTCCGATCATAAGCGCATTGAACTTGGTTTAGTTAACCAGAATATTGGCTATAGCCATATAAAGCAGCGCCGTTTAGTTCGTCTTGTGAATGTGGCTGCTGGTGGGAGTATTGGGCAATATGTACCGTTTAATTTTTGCCCTCGCTCCGTGATGTTATTTGTGATCCATAAAGGCCATGATGACTATCAAGGTGGGCAAGAGCGCGTATTACATTTGATCAGTGATATCGAGACCATTCGACTGACTAACGATAATTGCTTTTTTACCGATATACATGCAGATTTGGATTATGCCGAACAAATAGATGATTTCACTCGTATTAATGAATTGGACTTAGAGCGGATCATTAATGAACGTTATTGGTCAGACTTTAAAGAGGAGAAGCAGGCCGAATTTTTGGCATTCGAATCTGTGGCATGGCACACTATCCGACAAATCGGGGTAAAGACCCAAGCGGTAGCAGAAGAAGTGAGCGTATTACTACAAGCTGTACAGCATAAGCCTGAGGTTATTGTGCGGCCACAGTGGTATTACTAGAGGTTAAAATGATTACTTATCACAAAGGCAATATATTGCACGATCAAGCTGATGCAATCATCAATACTGTTAACACAGTAGGGGTGATGGGTAAGGGCTTGGCGTTGCAATTTAAAAAAGCCTTTCCTGACAACTTCAAAGTATACAAAAAAGCCTGTGACGATAAGTCGTTGATCACAGGTACTGTGCTTCCCGTTTCTCTGAATTCAATCAATTCACCTTTTTATATCATCAATTTCCCTACTAAAGCGCACTGGAAAGGCCAATCTAAGCTCGAATATATTGAGTCAGGTTTGGAGAGCCTTAAAGCTGAAGTTCGCCGTCTTGGCTTAAAATCAGTCGCTATTCCTGCTCTAGGCAGTGGATTGGGTGGTTTGCCCTGGCATGAGGTTGAGCAAGTAATACAGACTTCGCTCGCTGAGTTGCCTGATGTTGATTGGCGCGTTTATCCACCACAAACAGCGCCTAGTGCAGAGCTTATGCCTAATCAAACTCGACGCCCACGAATGACAATTGGCAGAGCAGCAGTTTTAGGTTTGATCGATCGCTATGTATCTACAGGTTTTGGCTACAGATTGTCATTACTTGAAGTGCAAAAGTTAGTTTACTTTTTGACAGTGGTAGGCGAGCCATTGAATAAGGTGGTGTTTAAAAAACATCATTATGGGCCTTACGCTGATGTACTCCGTCACGTACTCGATAAGATGGAAGGTCACTTTATTTCGGGTTATGCCGATGGTTTGAATAAGCCAGAGACACCTATTGATCTCAAAGATGATGCCGCCAAGGAGGCTTTAGGTTTCTTAGCGCAACACTCAGAGACTAAGCAGCGTTTTGATAAAGTGGCTAAGCTAATTGAAGGGTATGAGTCTCAGAACGGCATGGAACTACTGTCAACGGTTCATTGGGTTGTGACACAAGAGTCAAATCCTGCACTGTCTGCTGAAGAGTTGATTGAGCGGGTTCATAGCTGGAATGCGAGAAAGGCTACAATGAAACCCGCTCATATTCTTGCAGCATGGGAACGCTTAAGCGAACAAGGCTGGTTGCAGTTAAAAGCCCAAGTCTAACGATTTTTAGTTGGCGTTATCCTATAGCATTAAGCCTCTTCATTGAGGCTTTGTTATGCGTTTTTCCGGATAGGGTTCTTCTAACTCTTCAAGATGGCCTGTACTGAGGTACTAAAGTTCCCGTCTAATTAGTTAGGCGGCATAAGGGGTTAGCACCTCCTGTATCAGATTAAGGTCAACTCAGTAGGTAACTGTCCAGCTCCCATTATTGGTTACTACGTCAACTTGCGTTAGATCACACGAGCCTCCATAAGAGACAGAAGTAGATTGACCAAATTTAAGCTGTTTGGGAAAACCTTTTTTCTCGAAAAGGCTTTCACAGTTGCCTCTGTTTACAATGATGTCGTTTACTATGACATCATCTTCAATAGCCTTGACCTTCACTTCGATTGATTTCATATACAAGCCCGCCCTGTCGTAAACTTCAATTTCAACATTCGGTTTAGAATCACTGCAAGCACTAATCATTCCGAGCAGTGCAAAAGTAAAAAGCAATTTCTTCATTTTAAATACACCTTAAATTAGTGATAAACCGCTAACGATGATGGCCATTAAATGGAATATTTATTGTGTTTAGCCTGCTGTAAATTGGCATTCGCATTTTTAGCTCTAATCGTCACCATGGACGGTATTGCACTGTGCTACTAGCTGATTGGTAATCAATAGATTGAGGCCCCTATCCACACTAGGGGCCTAATTGAATGTTTAAATTGTGCTATTAGCTGCATTTTTAGTTTTAACAAAAACAGTGATGGAATAACCAATCCCATACATGGCGGCAAAGATCCCCCATCCAGCTGAAGCTTCTAGATCGATTTCTGCAAATGCAGAAGCAAGGATTAAGCATAATGGGAAAAACACCATTCCTATGATTGACATGGTTTTTACGACTGACATGTGTAACTCCTTTTAATTAGCGTGTTTGAAGACACTGTTTGTTCCGAAAGAAAACATTTACTTTCTATCGGTGGGTGTTCTTAATGTAAAAACGGCCATATGACCACTATACAGGTCTAAATGTAATGTTTATAGCGTGGTTTGTCTATCCTGTGTCCGTGAGAATTATCCAGTATTCAATATCCTGGGGTTCTCTAGTGAATGAAGATGAAGTGTTAAAGATGGGCATGGCTTTTGGTCGGGCGGTTAAATTACGCCGCGTCGAGCTAGGCTATAACCAAGAGGGGCTTGCTGATAAGGCTGAACTTGCCAGATCATTTGTATCGAGTATTGAACGTGGTGTAGCGAAGGCATCTATAGCTTCAGTGTGGAAACTGGCCCAAGCGCTGAATTGCAATCCATCGGATTTATGGGTAACGGCCGAGAGGCTTTATGACTCACGCTGATAGATGAAACTAAGAGTTAAACTGTTCTAACTTGATTTGAGTCTACGCTCACGAATGCAGACTCAATCAAACCCGGCTCACAAAGTCCATGCGTTTTAATGCCATATTTACTGTTTGGCTATTGCCACGTTCTAGTGGATCGCGATCTTAAGGAAAACATAAACTCTATGTTTACTAATGTGTTTCATTGTCCCGAGGATTCCGGGCATTTGTTCGGTTAGCGGTAATGCCTCTTAAAAATAATCCGCTCATTCTCGATACGAAGGCATGATTATCTCCCTGACTTAAAAGTAAAATAAAATCAAATAAAGTGTTTACTCTATGTTGCCATAATGTATTTATTTTTGTATTGTCATTTGACAAAAATGGATATTGGACTAAAGGGAATATCATGTTGCCACTGTGGACACTGCACCGTAACTCATCTCTTGCCGCTTTAATGCTATTGCTTTGTTTTGTCTGGATGCCAAATAGCGCAGCTGCACTGCCCCCTGTAACCCCGCCACTGAGTGGTAGCAAGATAAGTTCAACAATCGAGTTGCACTGGAACATTGATTGTACGGTGACGGCTGTCAATATTCAGGAATCTACTGACGGCAATGCTTGGAGCACTGTTTATAGTGGACTTGGTAGCCCTGATGAGGGGACTACTCCACCAATTTTGATGGCACTTTCATTTGACGGCGGTTCTGGAACATATTGCCCTGGCTGGACAAGTGCTCGCTCTGCGAATCTCTCAGGTAAAACACTCTCAGGCTATTACTACCGCATCAATGCCTGTATTGGTACGGCATGCAGCGCCTACAGTGCCAGTACGCTTGTTGGCACCGCACCTACGGGTGGAACGCCCTCTCAATCATCAACCCTAGCCAGTATTGCGACTATCCCGGATGCCAGCAACTCGTTAGCATCTCCCGCATTTGATGAATTAGTGGGTGAAATTAACGGTCAGGCTACGGTTGATGGTGGCGCGTTTTCTTACACCGTGCCGCTAACAGTCGCGCCGGGGCGAAATGGTATGCAGCCCTCGCTATCACTTAATTACAGCAGCCAAGCGGGAGAAGGCTTGGCCGGAATGGGCTGGTCACTGTCAGCGTATTCCAGTATTTCACGCTGTAGCCAAATCTATGACTTAGATGCAACCGCAAGCAATGCAACTTACAGCAGCAATGACAAGTTGTGCTACAACGGTAGTCGACTTGTGGTGACGACAGCCCCCAACTCCAGTGTACGGGGCGTTTACGGGGCATTAGGTACTTTTTATAAAACCGAACGCAATTCCACTGTCATCATTGAACAGTTGGGTGGCGCACTCAATACCAGCACTACCTACTTCAAAGTTTACGAGGCTAATGGCACGTATCATCTTTTAGGAAGCAACGCCAATAGCAAAATCGTCCCCGGGGGGTTAAGTATCACGTCATCTTGGTTACAGCAGCTAACGCGAGATGCGCATGGTAACGAAGTCACGTATTTTTACGATACCTCTTCAGCAGGGAATCGATACCTTCAAGACATTTATTACACAGGCTATAAAGGCACTCAGGGTTCGCGCAGTGTGCACATTAACTATACGGCTGTACCCGCAGAAACCAGTTACCATTGGGGTGGCTATAGCATTAACAATAAGCGCATGAGTAGTATAGATGTACTGATTGATGGTGGCGTAAAAGCGCAGTGGCTATTCAATTATGCGCCCCTCTCTCCAGCAGCGCGTAACGATGCGGCGAGACTTGCCAGCTTATCTTACTGTGATGGTACTGACCCCAGCCAATGTCTGAATACCGATTTTGGTTGGTTTGAGCGTATTTATCAGCATAACTTGATAACAAACCATGCGCTTGCAGCCATCAATGACAATTACACCGTTGGCTTAGCTGTGCGCAAAGACAATGACTATGACGGTGATGGCGTGGTGGATTTATCGATTCCATTAGATGGTATCTATCTTTCTCGGGGCGGTAAAAAGGTCAGTTATCGAACTTTGCCATATAAGAGTGCTGAAAACTGGGCCGGAGACGTTAATGGCGATGGTGTTCCCGCATCTAATGAATACAGTACCAATGTGGTCAACGGTGCCATTGATTATGACCTTGATGGGGCCGATGATTTTATCTACACCGATAATAATTCGCAGTTAATCATCACGAGTTTGCTTCCCAACGGCGCTATCAAGCGCACCTATTCCACCGGGATTAATGCCACGTGTTATGCGTCGGTTTATCGCGATATTGGCGATAAGTTTTGCGCTAGCCATGTCATGGATTTCGATGGGGATGGTCGCAAAGACATTCTATTAGCCACCAACAAGCAAGCCGGTGTCGGTAATTTCACCCTCACCTATAAGGCTTATCAGCGTAAAGCTGTGGGTGATGGTTTTGATTATCGCGGCAGTTTCAGTGTCAGCGCTGCAGAGCCGTTAATCCCCATGGATGTTGACGGTGACGGTGAGCCTGATTTAGCACCAAGCCAATTTAATTCAACGCTAAAATGGTACAAGGTTGTCTTTAACCGTGCGAATAACACGGTTTCATTTATTGAGAAAAACCAAACCTTTGCCATTAGTGTCGATAAAATGTATCGCGCCACACCAAGCCGGTGGGTCGATTTCAATGGTGATGGATTAAGCGATATTTTAACCCTGCACAAAGTCAAAAGTACCGACAACTTTTTTACTCGTTACATCATTATTAACAAAGGAGCCGGATTATTTGAAGCGCCTTATAACACGGGAATAAAAGAGCTCGCTTGGACGGTTGATGGCGGTAAGATTGCCAAAGACCCGCTCTATGGCGGGCCTGCAGGCTATGTGCATGAGCGCTTTATTCAGTTTGTGGACTATAACGGTGATGGTCGCCAAGACATTCTATACCCAGATAGACTCCGTAAAAAATACACCTATGAATGTTGGACTTGGAGCTCCAATGAGGCCTGTGCAGCCGTTGATGGTGCATCAGCCCCTAAGTTTTACGACTACGATGTGTGGCATTGGAATGTGCTACTGACTAACCCTGATGGCAAAACCTTTACCGATGTGCAATTGCCAGTTTATGGTGCGTTAGCAACATTATCACCGATTGATTTAACGGGTGATGGCCGCGTTGATTTTGTCTCTGGGGTGGGTTTTGAGTCGGATGCAGTCAAGCGCACTTGGTTCTATGGCAGTAAGCAAGGTGGCAAGCCGAGTAGTTACCCGGTAGGTTTTCTAGTGTTTGCCCATGCAGCGACACAGGATACGGTCATTAACAGTGTTAATACTGGCATGGGGCAGAAACTTCAACTGGATTATACCCAGCTGAAACAGCGCTACAGTGTTGCAGAATCGACATTAAATTATCCTTATGTTTACTTCACCAACACCATGCGAGTGGTATCAACCTTAAAAAGCGATAATGGGGTTGGTGGGGTCGATACCACCCAATACAGCTATAAAAATGCGCGTTTTCATGTCGCAGGACGCGGTTTTCAAGGTTTTAGCGACATCATTGAAACGCGCACCGATGCACTTAACAGTGAAAGCCTCACCACTCTGACTCAATTTGAACAGACCTTCCCTTGGTCTGGGATGGTGAAGTACAAAAAGGTCACCGATAGCCGCAATAACAACACGCTCAGCGAATATTCAGTACAGAAAAATGCCCCTTTATCCAGTAGTTATGTGGTCGGCCAAAGCGCGTGTTTTTACCCTCAAGAAAGCACGACCACAAAATGGACTGTTAACCCAAGTGCCAGAGTTTCAACGGTCAAAGAGACCACACTTAAAAATGCCCACTGCCAAGTGACCTCAAACACGGTTACCAGTGAAGACAATACGGTGCTGCATACTCAAACCACTAACCAAGCTTTTACGAATAGTCTCGGCTGGTTAATGCCGACGGTGAGCAGCACCAATCAAACGGTAGCCTATAAAACAACCCATGAAAGTGTGGTGCTTAATCCCGCGAACACCGCAACGGGCAAAAGAGTCACCCATACCTATGGCACCAATGAGCAGGGTGTTGTGGCACTCACATCGACTAAGGTCGAGGGCATTGGCTCCTTAACCGGCACTGGAAGTACGACGCAATTTAGTGCTTATGACCCCTATGGGCATGCATTAAAAACCACTGTCGGTGACCGCTATACCCAAGTCTCCATGAGTAATGATGGTTACTTTGTGTATCAAACATTTAATGCCCAGTGGCCGGGTGTCGCGTCGTCAACAACGCAATACGACCCCTTGACCGGTGCAGTGCTCACCTCGATAGATATCAACGGTGTGACCACCACCAATACCGTGAATTTTATCGGCAAAATCACCAGCAGCGGCAGCGCTAAAGGGGCCACAGTCGTCACGCCAACCGTGTATAGCAGTATGGAATGGTTAACTGGCAATTATGCCTACAGCGTCACGCAGCGAAGCAGTGGCCAACCGGAAACCATCGTCTATTTTGATAGCTTAAATCGAGAAGTGAAAACCGTTACGGCTGGGTTTGCTGGGGATATTATTACCGCAAAACACTATGACGTTAGAGGCAATTTGGTGAGCGAGACTAGACCAACCCAATCCTATGGGACGGCTGAAGTCGTGCAGTATCAAGGCTTTGACGTATTGGGTCGACCCAGTCACAAGTTATATGACGACGGCATGGTCTCCTATCAATCGCAATACACTTATGTTGACGGTATTCGAACCGATATCGATGTATCGGGCGACTTTAATCTCCAAATGAGTCGCAGCTATAACAGCTTGGGCCAACTGCTGAGTACAACCGATGCTAAAGGGCATCACAGCTATTTTGCTTATAATGCCGCTGGTTTACCGGTACTCATTCAAGATGTGCTCGGCAGTCGTATCACTGCGCAATATGATGATTTGGGGCGCAAGGCATGGTTTGATGACCCCAATATGGGTAAGTGGCGATTCAGTTACAACCAGTTTGGTGAGTTAGCTACCCAAACTGATGCGCGCAATCTCGTCACCACGTTTACCTACGACAAACTGGGCAGACAAACAAAGCAAAGCAATACTCAAACTACACGCACTTGGGTGTATGACACCACGGTCGGTAATGGCAAGTTGTATCAAGCCAGTGTCTCTGGGCACACCCAAACGCACAGTTACGATACCGTGGGGCGAATGATACAAACCATCACCCAAATGGGCGGCCTTAACCTAACGGAAAAGTACGCCTACGACAGTCAATTTGGTCGCCTCAAAGCGATGGCTTTCCCCAGTGGTGAGCATGTTGCTTACCGTTTCAATGATAACGGCTATCTGATTGAAGACTATCAACGCTTTACCGATGGCAGTGAATTGTCTCTGCGCACGATTGAGGCGTACAGCGCCTTAGGGAGTGTCAACCAGCAACGATTCAGCAACGGTAAGATACAACAATTCTTCCGCAATGAAGCTGGCTCTCCACTTTCGATTTGTACCAGTAATAACGGCAGTTGTAGCACGGTCGGTATTCAGTATCTTAACTATGACTACGATGCTATGGGCAATCTGGTTCGGCAAGAAAATGCCATCGCCCGCTTTGCAGAGGATTATAGCTACGATGAACTGATGCGGGTCGATAATTCCACCAAAACCATTAAAGGCACCACGTATGCGCCTATCAATTATGACTATGATGCCGCGGGGAATATTCTGGTCAAAGGCGATTATGGCAGCAGTTATCTCTATGGTAACGTGGGTAAAGGTTTAGGGGGTAATGCAGGCCCCAACGCGATAAGACAGTTTATTCGCGGGGGTACAACCTACAACTTTACCTATGATAACAATGGTAATCGGTTAATTGGCGATGGGGCGACCTTAACTTACGATGACCAAAACAAGCCGTTAACTGTGGTGCGTAATGGCACCACCAGTACCTTTAGTTATGATGCGAATGGTCAGCGTTATAAACAGGTGAAGCAGCAAGGTAGCAGCATCACGACTACCTACTATGTGGGCAGTTTTGAACGTGAGGTCAGCAGCAGTGCCACCATCGATAAGACTTACATCGGTGACCACACCATCAAGATGAAAGCCCATGTGGGGAGCTTAGGTAATCTATCGCCATTTCAGCATGTATTAAGGGACCACCTAGGCAGTGTCGATACCTTAATCGATGGGCAAACGGGCGCAGTTCTGCAATACCGGGGTTATGATGTGTTCGGCCGGCCACAGGATATTGCCGCAGGCAATGTATTACTGACGGCCTGGCAAGGCGTGACTAAGGGCTACACCAATCACGAGCATTTGAATGAGCAGCAGTTAATTCATATGAACGGCCGGATTTACGACTTTAATGTCGGCCGCTTCTTAAGTGTTGACCCGTTTTTACAGTTCCCTGAGAACAGCCAGAGTGCGAACCCTTATTCGTACATTTTGAATAACCCCATGGCAGGGACGGATCCGACGGGTTACGCCTGTGCAGGCTCAAATCTAGAAAGTGTCTGTGATAACTAT
Organism: Shewanella putrefaciens; assembly: GCF_016406305.1. NCBI lineage: Bacteria > Pseudomonadati > Pseudomonadota > Gammaproteobacteria > Alteromonadales > Shewanellaceae > Shewanella > Shewanella putrefaciens. The sequence goes on along the minus strand of NZ_CP066369.1, from coordinate 173,530 downwards.
TTTAAGGATAATAACATCGTAACGGAGAACATGAAGCTGACTGATGCTATCTCCAATACGTTAAACAACGGCAAAGCAACAGCATCAAATGGGCAAGCAAATGAGTTGCAGATGGCCCAAACTGGCGGAGCAGCCAAGCAAGAGAAGAAAGCCGTTGGATTGCAGCTGAATACAGACAAACAAAGTTTAAGCTATGGTAATGATCCTAGCTTTATCAAAGGATATGATTCGGTCGAAGGCGATATGTCTGGAATTCTTTCTATGACTGGTCCGGCGCTTGCTGTTGATGCCGTAAAAGCAGGTATTGAAACAGCGAATGAAATTGCAGATGAGTATGAAAAATCTGGTCTTTCTATGTCCACCTTCATCGTTGCAGGAAAAGCTGCTGGTGAGGCTGCTATTGATGTTGGGGCGAAAAAGCTTAGACTGCCTGGGGTTGCAACGAGGACAGGGCCTAAAGGTGTAGACCCCAATCATCATAACGCGAATGTGATGGTTAGGGACGCAAACGGAAATGTCGTTAGTCATGAGCGCGTTGTAAGTGGAAATATGACGACTACTGAAAAAGCTCTAGGCTTCCCCAAAAATACGTTGGCTTCACATACTGAAGCTAGAGCCGTTACCAGCACGCCACTGAAAACTGGCGACACAATGACGATTACTGGTCAACGTCCTCCATGCCCATCCTGCAAAGGCTATATGAACAGAGCTAGTGCAGAAACGGGAGCGACTATACGCTATCAATGGCGCGAAAATGGGCAAACGCAACGTTGGACAGCAGGCGGAAATTAATTAGGAAATTGCTATGAACTATTGCTTTGACGCTACTCACATATTTACTCAAGATGACGGCTACATGGTTATGATTGGTTTTGCCGATGATGAACTTGAACCAACTAAATTCGTCATACTTCAAAAAGCACATGAGTATGATGACCAAGACAAAAAAATGGGTATGGACAAGATACACATTCAGGTTGCAGATGAGTCTAGGTCAAAATATGGTGGCATTAATGCTGTAACTATTGTTGAAGGAGTTATAAGAGTGTCGTTGTCTGAAGACACTAAGTTTGCGTTATCTATAGATGGCGATATAGAAGCAGCAGTATCACGGGAACATCCTGCTTTTGAAGAGGTGAAATCACAGTTAAAGAAAATATGTGAGGAGGAGCAGATAGCTTTTTCTGAATGAGGTAAACAATAAAGAGATAGGACAAGCATAACTCTTTTTCTAATCAGCCCCATCTTCATGGGGCTTTTTATTGCCCAAGACTAGGCGATTTGACCAGCAGCCTGAGCAGTCGTGACCAGTAGAAGTGGGCAGCCTTTAACAGCCGTGTGCTCAACTTGGTGCAGCGCCGCCATAGTGGCGGCACTGGCGTAATTGAGCGTTTCTACTGTTCATGAGTGATCAGTTCTACTGCTGTGGAGTGATCAAGCTGCTGTTAGCGTTGCCTCTTCGAAGTTATGCTGGTTATAAATCCCTTACTACGACATCATCAAACTGTCAGATCGTGTATGAGTCACTGCATATCCATAATTTTCAATTCGCCATTTTAGGAGTGTTGATAATATCCTTCAAATATTGTGACAATTTTTCCAACGCTTCCCTTCGCTCATCGAAATAATCATGCTTGCTTATAAATACCCTCCTCTTTTTAGTTGATATTTTAAGCAATTTTCTGTGGTGATAAAGGCACCACATTTTCAATCATTAGCGTTTCGAGCTTCTCACCCCAAGCTTGCAAAACTGATAATTGCTCCTGCAAATAATCGTGGTGATTATAGACTCGCAGCATCCCAGGAAGCTGATGACCAACCGTCTTTTCAATTGCCACTATGTCTAGTCCCATTTCACTGCATCGACTGATAAAAGTACGGCGCAAGTCATGAGGCGAGAAATGTTCAAGATTTGACGGCAGGTTACGTTTGATATGAGAGCGAATCGCAGAGGGCTCTTGTACTTTATCTAAGCCAACCTGAGGCCATACCAATTTCCAATGACTAGGGACACTCTCACGTTGCTCTAGCAGCTGTTTAACGAGGTAGTCGCTTAGTGGTAATTGGCGACTATCTTGGCTCTTCGTGTGCCGATCTTCTGAACTCGCAGGCAGCAGCCAAAGCTGCTTATCAAAATCAATTTCACTCCAGCGCATTTCAAGTACGGTACTGATCCTTTGTCCACACCCAAGTAAGAAATTTAATAGTCGAATATTGGCAGCATCAGTTCGCCAAGAAGGCAAACTTGTTAGCAATATTTTCAGCTCGGAGAAACTCAGATTTCGCCTTGTGATTTTCGTCCCACCACCCACATCTCTTGCCCTCAATAACGGAGCAGGATGCGTATCGACCATATTCAACGCTAAGGCATGCTTGATAACCTGATTGATGATCTTGTGACACACCCCTATAGCGCCAGCCATCCTCCGACCATTTTTATCCACCTTAGCATCAAACACTTTATTGAGATCATTCATTCTCAAATCAGCTAATTTAATGTTGCCAAGATACGGCTTTATGTCGCGTAAATAGATGGCTCTTGCCTGAGAACCCCGCAATTGCTTTGATAGTTGCTTCTCATCAAAACTCACAAAAGCATTATCAAATGTTTTCGCTTCCTCTTGCTCGCGATGCTCTCTTAACAATTCTTGCTTAGGATTTTTGTTATTTTCTAGCCAGCTACGGAAACGCCCCGCCTCTTTTCTAGCCTGCTCTAATGTCATCCCGGTTTCGGGTCTCGACTTGTCGTATCGGCCCATTGAGATTTTTTCGTGCTTCTTACCAACTTGAAATCGAAATACCCAAGTCATAGTGCCAGTTGGGCGGACGCGGATGTTGAGCCCCTCAATTTTTTTATCTGGGATTAGGTACTCTTTATCTTGCGGACTCAATGCTTGTAATGTGGCATTGCTGCTAATTCGCTTTGTGGTCATGAGTAAACCTCAACAATTCTGGGTACGGCTTGGGGTACGGCGACGGGTGAGTTTTCATTGTATCCCCAGAGATAACTATGGACAACAATAAAAATAAAATCATATAAAATCAATTTGATAAATGACGACGTTGGACTTGTGTGGACACCAGTAGATTAGAAATCCTTTACACAGATCACATGGAAACAGGTGTGCTGCTAGAGCGTCGTTAGAGATAGCTTTCTCAGCTGTACACATAAAAACATAAGGAGCCTATGGCTCCTTATGTTTTTTCAGCTAAATCAAATCGAAACTAACGATGTTCAACCTTATGTTGCAATGCTTCTGCGCCCTTAGCGACCATACGCAATTGCATGACCAGTTGATCGGCAAGCACTTTTCTATCGGCACGCTTCATATCCAGTGCCGATGCGCCAGCATTGAATACTAAGGTCACTAATGCCTCGGCCTGCGCCCTCGCCAACATAGGTGTACGCCCTGCGGTGGCCTCAGTGTAATGGGCCAGCTCAGAGATAAAATGCTCAATCTCACGGGCCACAGCCGCACGGAAAGCCGCCGAAGTGCCAGAACGCTCGTGCAACAAAATTCGAAACACATTGGGATTAGAATCAAGTACTTCCATAAAAGTATCGACGGAAATACGGATAACACTCCCACCTGCTTCGGCTCGCTGACGGCCCTTGCGCATCATTTGTCTTAGGGTGAGCCCGCCCTCGTCCACCATAGTCAGACCGAGTTCGTTCATATCCTTAAAATGACGATAGAAGGATGTTGGTGCAATATTGGCTTCCCTTGCCACTTCCCGCAAACTCAGACTCGAGAAACTGCGCTCAGCACTCAACTGATTAAAAGCAGCATCAACCAATGCCCTACGAGTTTTCTCTTTTTGCTGTGCACGAATACCCATTCTCAAATCCGCTAACTGAATGTAATAGCGCGATAATACCGCTTTTAAGCATTAAACACAGCCCCATCGACCTTGACCAAACAATATTGCTAGGCTAAATTAGCTTACAGTTGTACGCTCAAATGCGGATATTGGAAACTTATAATGAAAAAACCCCCTATCATCTGGCTTAATGTCAGTTTGTTTACTGTGACCTTCCTTAGCGCGGTCATACTTGTCCCTTGGCGCGGTATCGTGCACGGTTATGGTGCCAGCGAATGGATTGCCTTTATTGTGTTAGCCTTTGCCAGTGGTTTATCCATCACGGCGGGTTACCACAGACTTTGGTCACATAAGGCCTATAAAGCCCACCCCGCAATCCGCTTTCTTTATGCCCTTGGTGGCGCTTTAGCATTACAAAATAGTGCATTACATTGGGCATCTGATCACCGAGTTCACCATAAGCATGTCGACGATAACGACAAGGATCCCTACTCGGCTAAGATGGGTTTTTGGTACAGCCATATTGGTTGGATGTTGCGTGAATACCAGGCGCAGCGTTACCACGATTATCAAAACGTGCGCGATTTACAGAATGACCGTATCGTCATGTGGCAGCACAAGCATTATTTGGCACTTGTACTATTGATGAACATTGGTTTACCCGCATTTTTGGGTTGGCTCAATGGGGACATAGTTTCAATGCTGTTGATGGCTGGCCTATTGCGCTTAGTGGTAGTGCACCACTGTACTTTCTTTATTAATTCACTCGCCCATGTTTGGGGTAGCCAACCCTACACGGATAAAAATACTGCACGGGATAATGGTTTCCTCGCCATGTTGACCTACGGTGAGGGTTATCATAATTTCCATCATATTTTCGAAAATGACTATCGTAATGGCATTAAATGGTGGCACTACGATCCAACCAAATGGTTGATCAAGGCGCTGTCGTGGATGGGGCTAGCTAAAGATTTGCGCACTAGCCCACAGGAACGCATTGAAAGTGCACGCCTACAGATGCAATTACTTCGTACCAAAAACAAAGTAGTTCACTTACCTAATGCCGATGAAATCATTGAAAAAATACAAATTGAGTACGAGCTGCTGAAGGAGCATTTGCTTGACTATTATCAAGCGAAAAAGACCCTATTAGAAGCAAAGCGCAAGCAGCTTGTCGATCAACAATTACTTCTGCAGGTTGAAGAACTCAAATCCCGCTTTTTAATCCAACAGAAGAACTGGAAGAGCTTAACGGCAAGTTATAGCTAAACCACAATTCTGCGCGAAAGTCTTACGGCCACCTTGCATGGTGGCCGTATCTGATTATGATGATGCCTCAATCAATTTTTACAGGATGTTGAGCTCATGTCTGCTCCTTCGCTAACACTCTTAGAAAACATTAAACTCACAGAATATAGCCATGGCGCTGGTTGCGGCTGCAAAATATCTCCAAAAGTGTTGACGACTATTCTTGCCTCACAGCTTCCCGTTTTTACCGATCCCAACCTATTGGTTGGCAATCAAAGCCGTGACGATGCCGCCGTTTACAAGCTCAATGACGACATTGGCATCATTAGCACGACAGATTTCTTTATGCCCATAGTGGATGATCCCTTCACCTTTGGCAGGATAGCCGCAACTAATGCCATCAGCGATATCTATGCTATGGGCGGCACCCCTATGATGGCCATTGCGATTCTAGGTTGGCCGATTAATAAACTCCCGGCAGAAATTGCCCAGCAAGTCGTCGATGGTGGTCGCCAAGCCTGTATGGAGGCGGGGATCATGCTAGCGGGAGGCCATAGTATTGATGCACCCGAGCCTATTTTTGGTTTAGCTGTGACGGGGCAAATAGCCTTAAGTGATTTAAAACAGAACGATACCGCCAAGGCGGGTGATCGTCTGTATCTAACTAAGCCGATAGGCATTGGCATTTTAACCACGGCACAAAAACAAAAAAAACTCCAAGATGAAGATAGCCTGATCGCAGTCAATGCTATGTGCCAACTTAATACTATCGGTGCCGCTATCTCAAAAATTCATGGTGTTAACGCCCTCACCGATGTCACAGGTTTTGGCCTTGCGGGACACTTACTCGAAATGTGCCAAGGCGCTAAGCTTGCGGCTAAACTCAGATTCGATGCGGTTCCGCTATTACCACGCGCTTTAGATTACTTAGCCTTAGGTTGTATTCCTGGTGGCACACAGCGCAATTTTGACAGCTACGGCGAGCACTTACCCACACTAACCGATCACCAAAAAGCCATATTGTGCGACCCACAAACCAGTGGTGGGCTATTGGTCGCCGTGTCGAAGGAAGCCGAGGCCGAACTTGTGGCCCTACTAGAAGCGAATCACATTCCGCCTATCTGTATCGGTAGCCTTGAGGAACCCACATCCAATGCTGGCGTGGTTTTGTGTTAATGCAATCTTTGATAGTGCCCACGTCACAGTACCGTGAAATATTCCTAAACCAGCAGCCACTGATGGATGTTAGGGCGCCTATTGAATTCAGTCGTGGCGCCTTTCCAAACTCGACTAACCGACCCTTAATGCTCGACAGTGAAAGGGAAAAAGTCGGCACTTGCTATAAACAATTTGGTCAGCAAGCAGCGATTGAATTAGGTCATTCCCTAGTGAATGGCCCCATCAAGCAGCAAAGAATCGAGGCTTGGTTACATTATTTCAACGCCAACCCTAATGCCTATCTTTATTGTTTCCGTGGGGGGCTACGCTCACAGCTTACTCAGCAATGGTTAAAGGACGCAGGCCTAGAGGTGCCTTACATTCAGGGCGGTTATAAAGCCATGCGCCAGTATTTAATTGGTGTAATTGAAACGGCCCCCAGCCTGCAACCTCTGCTGAGCTTGAGTGGAATGACTGGTTGCGGTAAAACCGATTTTCTACTTGAACGTAAAGAAGCCGTGGACCTTGAAGGTATCGCCAACCATAGGGGATCCAGTTTTGGCAAAAATATTGATCCACAGCCGACACAAATCAACTTTGAAAACCAACTCGCAATCGCATTGCTACACCATCAGGCCAGTGATGCCGCATGTTTGTTACTCGAAGATGAGAGCTTCCTGATCGGCCGTTCAGCGTTGCCACAGACCTTTTACACCGCCATGCAAACCGCCGACGTTCTGGTATTAGAGGAGGCGGACGACATCAGACTGCAACGGTTACTCAATGAATATGTGCATAAAATGCATAGTGGATTCTGTGATCGCTTAGGCGCCGAAGCGGGATTCGCCGCCTTTAGCCAGTATCTGTTACAGAGTTTAGTGAGTATTCGTAAGCGCTTAGGGGGTAAACAGCATCAAGAACTACAGGAGATGATGCAGCGGGCATTAACCCAGCAACTCCACCAAAATGACACTTCACTGCATTTAGCATGGATAGCAGTGTTGCTGCACAAATATTACGACCCAATGTACGAATACCAGTTACAAAAGAAATCCGAACGGATCCTCTTTAGGGGCACACATCAGGCCATGCATGAATGGTTGGATAACTATCGGTTGTCCCAATAAAAAAGTCAGCATAAAAAGATAACCGCAAACTTTATTGCGGTTATCATTCTCTACAGCATTAATCACTTACGCCCTATCGAGTAAGCCCGCCACTTGGGCTCTTAAGCTGTCTTTATTCACGTCTTTGCCATCAATAGCATCTGTTAAACACACACTCACCTTTGACCAAAAACGCTTTGGCATAGTGGTTAGTGCATGTCCATCCTTGTGACTAAAGTAAGAGCCCCACAATCCATGCAGTGCCATAGGGATCACTGGGACGGGATCTCTGGCGAGGATTTTATCGATTCCGGGACGGAATTCACCTAATTCACCGTCGGGGGTTAAACGCCCTTCAGGAAAAATACACACTAATTCATCATTTATCAGCGCTTCGTGGATGGTCTCAAACGCTTGGTTATAGGTGGTTTCACTCTGTCTAGGGGAGCAGATAGGGATCACCCCAGCGTGGCGGAATAGATATTTCAGCAGAGGGATCTCGCTGATAGATTTATCCATCACAAAACGAATAGGCCGAGTCGATGCCCCCATAATAATCAATGCATCCACATAACTCACATGGTTACAGATAATGATACCAGCACCTTCCTTCGGAATTTTCTCGCGGCCTGTGACAGTCACGCGATACATCACATGGCTAAGTAAGTAACTGATAAATCGCTGGGTAAATTCTGGCACTTGCGAATACACATACAGGGCGACCACAAAATTCATCACTGCTAGCAGTAAAAATAGCTGTGGAATACTCCAACCCATCATCCCAAGCAGCAACATAGACAATAGCGCCGAAGCCACCATAAATAGGGAATTCATAATGTTATTCGCGGCAATGGCCTGGGCGCATTCGCCCTTGGTCGCACGGGATTGAATGAAGGCATACAAGGGCACGATAAATAGACCACCGCTGACACCTATCATAAAAAAGTCCAGCATCACCCGATAATGCTGCGACTCGGCAATAAAACTTGTTACCCCGTAAACCAAACTGGTATCGGTGGGCGCCGGTGGAATAGCCCAAAGTAAGTCCACCCCAAAGAGCGTTAATCCCAGCACCCCAAAGGGCAATAGACCTAATTCCACATGGCCAAAGGAGAAGCGCTCACAAACAAAGGAGCCCACAGCAATGCCGATAGAAAACAACCCCAGCAGTAAGGACACCACAGTTGCACCTGAGTGCAAGTGCAGCTTGGCAAAGTTGGGGAACTGCGTTAGATAGGTTGCACCTAAAAACCAAAACCAACTGATCGCCAGAATCGCCATCCAAATTGAAGGGGTCTGACGGGCTTTTTTGATGCTGCGCCAAGTCCCCGATAAGGGCCTAAAGCGTATTTTCTCTATGACTCCCTGCGGCGGTAATGCGGGTATGGCTCGGCTAGATAAATACCCAGCTAATGCCAGTACGGCAACGGTAATGGCCGACCATAGGGTTGCATTGGTCCCCGAAACCAGAATGCCTGCACTCAGTGTACCCACTAAAATCGAGAGAAAAGTGCCCATTTCAACCCAAGCATTGCCTGTCACTAACTCATCTTCTTTCAAGGCTTGGGGCAGCAGGGAATACTTAACAGGGCCAAAGTAGGCAGATTGGCTCCCTGTTAAAAACAGCAGTAATAACATCATCATATAATTTTCGCTAACAATAGCGAGGGCGGCACTAAACATGATAATGACTTCAAGCAGTTTTAAACGGCGGATAAGTTTTGCCTTGTCCATATTATCGGCGACTACACCCGCATGGGCCGAAAACAGGAAAAACGGCAGAATAAAAACCCCAGCGGCTAGATTGACAAACATATCGACACTGATAGGTAAGTCTTTGACTTGGCTAAAGGTCACTAGCAGCAACAACACATTCTTATAGATATTGTCATTCAGCGCGCCAAGACACTGAGTCGCAAAATAAGGCAAAAAGCGTTTTGTTAATAGCATGATAGCTCCCTCTGATAACCCATTCCCTGTAAATAAGCCTGCACATGGCTTTCGAGCAAATCCCGTAGAGATAGCGTTTGGGCGAAGAGTTTATTATCCAGCGATAACATTGTCAGCCCATGGATCCCGCCCCACAGCACGCGGCTCATGCTCAAATGGCGCTCCGCTGCCATCTCGGGGAATAACTGCGCCACTTCCTGTTCAATTAGCGAAAACAATCTCGCAATCCACTGTCCTTGGGATTCTGGCAGCGGCTCAGAATCGAGCAATTGCAACTCAAATACTAGCTTGAAACATTGGCGCTGCTCGTGGGCAAACAGACTATACTCCGATGCCATTGCAATGATTTTACCGACACCACTGGCAACACTAACCGCTGCTAGCCTCCCGTGTAAGGCATGCAGCGTCGCCTCTGAAACCGCCAAAAGCAAGTAGTTATAACTGCCAAAGATGTTAATTAAGGTACTGGGCACATAGCCAATTTGGCTGGCCACTTTACGCAAACTTAGCCCGACAACCCCCTGCTCTGTCAGCAACTCGGTTGCAGCTTGTATTGCCATAGCGCGAATTTCATCATGGCTATGTTCTTTACGTCTCGCCATCAATATCACTCCCTGTTAGATAGCAAGAGACTAACAGCGGCACAAATAAAAAACAATGTTCAAAATAAGATTATTTTGCATACAGTAATGGATAAATAGTGTGGGATCTTATTGAAGAGGATGGATAAAGACGAGATAAAGACAGGCATCCAAATTCCGATTCACTCAGGAAACAGAATGGGGCTGCGGAATAAAACGATCAAAACGGCATAAAAACGGCGTGTTCAGTCAGCACGCCGGCGACGATTTTAATTCAAAGGTGACTTTTTATTGGGATCACTTTTGCTTCAAAGAGAAGAGCGAGCATTAAGGCTTACGATAGACCATCACGACTCTATCGGCTCCCGCGCCAAAATAATCCGCTTCAAATGCGGAATCGACAAAACCTAAGTGTCGATATAGGCCGTGGGCAGGATTCGTTGGGTCAACCGTTAGCTGCACCCGCTGCACAGGGCCTGGCAGTTGGGCCAAACATTGCTGTATCAAACGCTTACCCACTCCTTGGCCTCGGGTCTGCTCACTCACTGCGACGGATAAAATCCACATACATTCAGGATCGCCACTCTGGGCGCAGAGCAAATAACCTTGCACACTGTTATCTTTATCCACAGCAACTAAAAATTGCTCTGGCCAACAATCAAATCCTTGGCGGAAGAAAAAATCGGGATAGCTATGTTCGCCAAAAATGGCCTGCTCAAGCTGATAAACCGCCAATAACTCTGACTTTAATACCGGACGTATAGACTGCATTCGAAATTTATTCACCAATTAAGATCTTATCCCACTCTAAATTCGGGGCACCCACCACAATAAAATTAGGATTTTCTAGGGTGTCTCGCTCGTTGTAGGTCAAGGGCTGCAACTCAGTATCCATTAACTGGCCACCCGCCTCCTCGACAATAATTTGCGCCGCTCCCGTATCCCATTCCCCCGTTGGCCCGACGCGCACGTAGCAATCGGCTCGCCCTTCGGCGACGAGGCAACTCTTCAAGGCCGCACCGCCCATCACCACCAGCTCACAATGTTTAGGGTGATTAAAGAGCGTTAAAACCGATTGTGGATCCTGACGGCGACTCACAGCCAATCTTAGTGAGACCTTTTCACGGTGCTCAATTTGACGACTACAAATACGCACTTCCTGTTTATCCGTGCGTTTATAGGCACCTAATCCCGCGATTGCGTAATAACACACCTGCGTCATTGGCACATAGACCACGCCCATCACTGGGCGGTTATGCTCCACCAGCGCAATAATCACCGAGAAATCACCGCTGCCAGCAATAAACTCACCCGTGCCATCGAGTGGATCGACAAGCCAGTAGCGCTTCCATTCCCCTCGCACCGCCAAGGGAATATCGGCGGCTTCCTCGGATAACACAGGAATATCGGGCGTAAGGGCGGTCAATCGATCACAAATGATTTTATTGGCAGCCAGATCCGCAGAGGTCACTGGGGTATTATCCGACTTAGTTTCCCGCTCAAAGTTGCCCTTTAGGTAAATATCTCGGATGGTACGGCCTGCATCCGTTGCAATCGCAATCACCTCATCGATCAACTCTTCTGGCTTCATAACAACTCCAATCGCAAACTTCGCGAATGTTTTGCAAGCATTCTGGCTTTGAACGCTTAAAAGGAAAAAGATTATTTAAGTTGTAAATACTTTTGCGCTAAAAACAACGCGCTGACACTACGGGACTCAGAAAAATCAGCATTATCGAGCAAAGCTTCCCAATCGGCTAATTCCCAAGGCACCACTTCGATAGGTTCTGGTTCATCCCCTTCGAGGCGGCTTTCATACAGATCTTCGGCAAGGAAAATCTGCATCTTACTGGAAAAATAACCTGGGGCGAGGCTAAGTTCTTTAAGCAAAGTGAGCTTATTGGCACCAAAGCCGATTTCTTCCTGCAACTCACGGTTAGCGGCATCAATGGCAAGCTCCCCGGGATCGATAAGACCTTTTGGAAAACCAAGCTCATAACAATCTGTTCCTGCAGCATATTCTCTCGCCAGCAGTATTTGACCTTGATGAATAGGCACTATCATCACAGCTCCACGACTGCCACCTTTCATACGTTCGTACTGACGTTCAACACCGTTAGAAAACTTAAGATGTACCTGCTCGATTTGGAACAATCGACTCCTAGCGACAACTTCGGTATGCAAGATTTCCGGCTTTTTCTGCCGCTGCGACATAACTGCCTCTGGATAAAAATAGCGATAAACTAAATAAGATAAGTGACAATCTTACTATCCTGTCTTTAATCTACAACCTGAATTTATGATGTGTTGCAAAAGATAAGCGGCATTTTTTTGCGGTAGAACTCACAAACCAAGCTAGGCCTAAGTGAATGGGCTTATCCTTTTTCTAAAAAAACGGGGGATTTTGATAGCTAAAACGGGCAAAAGCCAGTTTATTGATCACGCGCCAAGATCAAAAAACTGGCAAAACCCTTTTATGTTGCGATGCCGTTTAAAACTGATAGCGTAGATTAAACTGGGAACTGAGGAAGTCATTGGGCTCTATATCCACATACTGATAGCCAAGTCCCACCGACCAAGCATCGGTGAATTGATAGCTAAAGCGCACGCCAGCATACCAATCCGTACCATCCAAATCCGTCTTTAAGCTGGTGTTTCCCATAGTGCTACTGATATCCGCTTGCCAATAGAACAAGCCGACTGGTACTTCAAATCGCCAACCTTCATGCTGTAACAGGGTGAAACGCAGCCCTAACATCACACCGTCTGCAAGTACCGGAGTCACGCTCTTCACCAACTCGTGGTACTGCTCCGGTGTTAAGCTCGCGCCTTCAATCCTTGCGCTTCCTTCACCAAAGTCGGCATAACCTAATTCTACCGCCATTGTTGGCGTCCATTGGTACCCGACACTCACACCAAAGGCAGTATCGCTGTTATCTATCGAGCTAACGACTCCCTCGCCCACCTGTGGCTGTAGATCTTGTATGCCATTATCGGTCTTGGCCTGTCCGATAAATCCCTCCACATACCAATCGGAGGCATTGGCCTGCTGGATTGAACTCAGTAGCAACAACCCCAATGCGACTTTTTGCCACTCTCTACGACGGATTAAACCACCCGCAAGGATCAAAGCTATTGCCCATAGAGACATGCTACCTCCCCCCGATTTATTATCTATGACCACTTCTTGATACGCCTTCACAGTGATAAGAACTTGCCCACTCGCTTCTCCGCCCAAACCATCACTCACTTGATAAGTCACTGTATCTACTCCATCAAATCCGGTTTTAGGGATGTAGCGCAGTTTGTTTGACTCGACAGACACTGTCCCTTGCTGTGCACTCGCACCCACGAGAGATAACATATTGCCGTCAGCATCTGTGTCATTACTCAACACATCGAGCAACAGGCTAGTTCTGTCATCGGTTGCAGCACTGTCGTTTACGGTAATTGGTGTCGTATTGCCGTTCACAATCACAGTCAACTCACTACTCGCAGTGCCGCCTTTGCCATCGGTGATGCTATATATCAGCACATCGGTACCGATAAAATCGGTTGCGGGCATATAACTAATTTGCTGATTAGCAAGAACAGTGACAGTGCCGAACTCACTGATGACTTGAGTGACAGTTAAGCTATCACCATCGCTATCCGTATCATTAGCAAGCACATTAACATCTAGACTCTGATTCCATGGGATGGAAGCCGCATCCGGATTCGCCACAGGTAAATGGTTACCATTGAGCATCACCGACACCCCACTTGGGTCGACAATAGTGCGGTTAGCCACACCATCATCATCGTTAGGGCCGCCATCTTCGATGGTTAACTGCACGCACCAGTGTCCCTCGGTTAATCCCGGAGCCCAACGACTATCCCCAGGTGGTGGACAGAAACCACGTTCGCCCTCAGTACTAGCAACATTGTTGCGTTCATCGATCACAAAGTCCTGCCAACCATTTGGTGTGTTGAACTTACGATAAACCGCATTTGCGGGGATCGGCGCGCGTTGTGGCAACACTAAGCTGTAACTTTGACCTTGTTGCGGCAATCCAGTCGCAATGAAGTCAAAAATGCCCCCCACATTGGCAGCCACAGCATCCTCAGCTACGGCATTGGGCTGTAGCTGTACGCCACTCTGCCCTTGTCTTAGGGCAATATTACCCAGACGTAAACAAACGCCCGCTTGCCCCTCTGCCAAGAAGTACACAGGTTCAAGCTCACCCTCTGGCATAACACTACAATCGCTATTCGCATCCAAATAATCTGGAACACCGTCACTATCCGTATCGGTGAAACCTTCCTGATCATCTGGTATTAAGTCATCGTCGGTATCGGCGCCAGTCAATACAGGTAAACTTGGACGCACGACGATGTACACTTTTTCAGTCGTAGACAGTGCTGGCAGGCCATTATCGGTGGCTGTCAGGCTCACGGGATAAATGCCAGGTTGCACCGCAACAGGTGAGAAGAACATACCCGCATCGTCGGATTGCAAGCTCAACGAACCACTATCCCAGGATAAGGTTAAGCTATCTTGCATGTTCGCATCCGTCACTTGTGTATGAAAATGTACCTCACCGCCATCTTGCGCCACGATAAGCTGGTTCGCTCCGGCCTGAGTGACCTCTAAACTCACTTTAGGAGCAATATTTGCCTCAGTGATCCACACCTGAGTCTGCTTCTTACTCCCCAGATTCAAACCAGTGTCTAGGGTGATCAGCGCATCTTCATCCCCTTCAATCACAGCATCCTCCGTGGTGCTAAAGCGGATCTGTGCCATTTGTCCAGAGGTAACCTCCACCACACCATCGACCAGATCGTGGTCTGCATTACCTGCCGAGCCCGATACTGTATAGGGGATGGATAGCGGATAAGTAGGCGCATCACCATTGAGATGCACACTGACTACTACCTCGTTACCTTCACCGACAACTTGATCCTTACTCAGCGAAATTAAGGGGTTGACCTTCACCTTCTGCGCCTTGATTGCTTTATTTCCATCACGGTCCACTGCTTGCCAGTACGCCAAATAGTTGCCTGGCGCGAAGAACAGGCTCTTATTCACCAGAGAAACCGGTAATGGATGCCCATTTCGATCGACCGCTTTAGCAAAACCCAGCTTCACTCGGGTAAATAGCCCAGTTGCATTCACTTCGACATCATCAGGCAAAGTGATAACAGGCTGGAGATCAGACTCAGCACCTTCAATCAACAGGTTCACAGTGGCGTTTGCCCGCCCTTTATTATCATCACTGATGGTATAACGCAGTGCAACGGGTCCGACGTAAGCTTCAGGTGCAGTAAATATCAATCCCTCGTCGCCAATTTGAACGCTGCCGATATCCGCCGCGGCACCATCAATCGTCAGCGGATCACCATCCACATCCACATCGTTCGACAGTACCGTTAGGGTATAGATATCACCCTCGACACCGGTGAGCGTATAACTGTCGTCAACGGCTTGTGGTTCATCATTCACCGGAGTGACTGTTATCATCACAGTACCGGGCTCTGAACTCAGCTCAACATCCTTGGCGATAAAACTAATCAGATCTGTGCCGTTGAAATCCTTCTCAGGGGTATATAACCAAACGGAACCGTGCTGCTCTAGGGTGCCAGATCCTGGCTGAGCGACCACTTCATAGGTCAGCGGATCACTATCTGCATCCTCTGCGGACAAAGTGATCATGATTGAACTATCTTCCTCTAACGTCACGGTCGAACCTATCGCAACCGGTGCATCGTTTACGTTGGCCACTGTGATGCTAAAACTTTGCTCGGCCGTTAAACCGTCCGAGTCCATCACTTTCAGTGTCACTGCATGCGACCCCACATCGGCATTGCTTGGTGTACCACTTAAGACTCCGTTCGCCGCATTAAAGCTTAACCAACTCGGTTTAGTCAGCGCGCTTAAGGTCAACACGTCGCCCACATCGCTGTCACTCGCCGCAAAGCTGTAGCTGTAAGCTGCATCTTGGGTGGCACTGGTGATTGCCGTAGAACTAATCGTTGGCGCATTGTTAACGTTGGTCACTGTGATACTAAAGTTTTGCTCGGCCGTTAAGCCGTCCATGTCGGTGACTTTCAGTGTCACTGCATGCGAACCCACATCGGCGTTACCTGGCGTGCCACTTAAGACGCCAGTCGCCGCATTAAAGCTTAACCAGCTCGGCTTAGTCAGCGCGCTTAAGGTCAACACATCACCCACATCGCTGTCGCTCACCACAAAGGTGTAGCTATAAGCTGCATCTTGGGTGGCGGAAGTTATCACCGTCGAACTAATCGTTGGTGCATCATTAACGTTGGTTACTGTGATGCTAAAACTTTGCTCGGCCGTTAAACCGCCAGTATCGGTGACTTTCAGTGTGACCGCATGGCTGCCCACATCGGCGTTACCTGGTGTGCCACTTAAGACGCCGCTCGCCGCATTGAAGCTTAACCAACTCGGTTTGGTCAGCGCGCTTAAGGTCAACACATCACCCACATCGCTGTCGCTCACCGCAAAGGTGTAGCTGTAAGCCGCATCTTGGGTGGCGGAAGTTATCGCCGTAGAACTAATCGTTGGTGCATCATTAACGTTAGTCACTGTGATGCTAAAACTTTGCTCGGCCGTTAAACCGTCCGTATCGGTGACTTTCAGTGTGACCGCATGGCTGCCCACATCGGCATTGCTTGGTGTACCACTTAAGACGCCTGTCGCCGCATTAAAACTTAACCAGCTGGGTTTGGTCAGCGCACTTAAGGTCAACACATCGCCCACATCGCTGTCGCTCACCACAAAGGTGTAGCTATAAGCTGCATCTTGGGTGGCACTGGTGATTGCCGTAGAACTAATCGTTGGCGCATCGTTTACGTTGGTCACTGTAAGATTGAAAGCAGGTAGGCTCGCACTGAGCACTCCGTCACTCACACTGATCACAATTGCCGTCATTACACCAACATCGGCATTACTCGGCGTGCCAGTTAATTCCCCTGTTGTTGTATTAAAGCTCGCCCACGAAGGTCGATTTGTAATATCAAAAACTAAGCTACCACCGTCCACATCTGCACCTGTTGGCAGGAAGTGGTAGAGTGCACCTTGGGCCACATTGGTCGCAGGTATCCCAATAATAGTAGGGACACTATTCACCACAACATTAAAGGTCCGAGTGCTAGCATTACCCGCAACATCTTCGAGCGTCAGGGTGATGGTGCTCGTGCCCGATCCCAGCGCAGTCACAGTTACACCTCTGTCGGCATCGCTTCCTGCCAATACAACATCCGCAAGTGGAACCACTGCGGTATCAGAACTCGCTGGCGTCACCAAGATATCCGTCGCAGCGGTTACATCATCGGCAATAGTAAAGGCGAGCGTAGATGAGCTCTCACCAGGTTGAATGTTTTGATGATCAATCGCTGAGGAAGTGGGTGCAGTCGTATCAATAGTCACAGATAGGGTGCTCGATGCGACACTGCTATTTCCTGCAATATCAGTCGCAACCGCTGTGATGCTATGGGTTCCAGGGCTCACGCTCGTTGCGTTAACACTCCAGGCACCACTCCCATCCGCATTGACTGTACCAAGCTCACCATCAAGATGGCTGCTAAGGACAACGCTGGTGCCGGCCTCTGCAGTGCCCGTCAGTACGAGCGTCGTATTCTTGGTGATATTATCCGTTGAACTCACACCTGAATCACTTGCCGCATCGAGATCAGGCGCAGAAGGTGCGACAGGTACAGTGGCGTCTTGAGTAATAGTAGGGACATTCTGAGGCGCAGAAACATTACTCGCTGCATCGCTGGCAACCACGACAAAATTATTGTCACTGTCCGTCGATAATGCAGCGCTCAGGGTCCAAGCGCCCGCCACCACAATAGTATCATCCAACACAGTCGCATTATCGGCAACGCCATCATTGTTCACATCGGCATAGAGACTGATTGTCAACCCATCTTCAGCGTGCGTACCGCTGATCAATGTCGTTGTCTGATTGCTACTGATGGCGCCAGCAGGCGTAGTAACCACAGGCTCGACGGGGGCAGTCGTATCAACAATCACATTGGCACTGTTCCACTGGCTATAGCTTAAGTCGGCATCGTTGCTGCCCGCATCTCGCATAGTGTCGCCATTAAGTGCGATGCCATTGGCATCGACAATTAACCCACTCGCCCCCGTATTGTCACCCGCTTGAACTGTATATCTATAGGTCAGCACACCACTCGCCGCAGACACAAACACAGCCTGACGAGCCACACCATCGATATCGAGCGACAGCGTAGAAAGTGTGCCAGAAACCGTCACATCCTCGGTCAAGGTGAGAGTGATATCGATAGCACTGCCGACGCCATAATGACCATCGTTAACATTAACCACATTCACCGCGGGAATTGCAGCATCCTTCGATATGGTATCGGTCACTGCGGGACTAGAAACATTACCCGCCGCATCGGTTAGGGTCAGGCTTACAGTCAGGGTGCCATCCCCTAAGCCACTCACATTTATATTGGTGATCTGCTGTGACGCACTCACGACGGCAATAGTGCCAGTGACAGGTGTGCCTGAACTGCCGGTAATAGTGTAATTTGCGCTGGTTCCCACCTCCGCACTCGCTAAGGTCAGGCTAATCGCATTTTGATTTGCCTGAGTCACCGACGTCTGGTCAAAACTGACGCCCGAAATAGTTGGTGCATCCGTATCGACCGAGTGTGTTGTGCCGGCACTATAGGCACCGAGTGCATTACCCGCATCATCGACAATATCACTCGCTGTATGGCCTACCTTCAGACTACCCGTACCCGATATGCCATTAACAGTGATGGCAACACCCGTTCCAGAGCTAGCGGAAACGCTCGAAATAGTGCCAGATGCAGTGCCTGTGCTCGCCAGGGCAAAATCATCCATCGTCAGACTATTCACAGATTCGCTAAAGGCGAGATTGAATATCACACTGGTATCCGCGGCCGCAGCACCTCCTGCGGGAATCGAGCTAGTTATCGAGGGAATTTGTGTATCGAGCGTAAGCGCAAGTGCCGCCGACGCCACGCCAGTATTGCCAGCGGCATCGGTCGCAGTGGCCGTAATGTTATGCACTGAATTACTGGTTAATAGCGGGGTAAACGACCAATTTCCAGCGCCATCGGCAGTTGTTGTACCCAAGACACCATCGATGCTTGTAAGCGTTACTGTGCTATTCGCCTCGGCGCTGCCTGTGAGTGTCGGAGTGGTATCGTTGGTTACATTGTCTGTGCTGCTGATCCCGGAATCGGAGGCCATAGCTAAATCTGGAACAGAGGGAGCCAAAGGCGCATCGCGATCGACAGTATGACTTGCGCCACCGGTATACGCAGCGGTATAGCCATTAGTGCCATTACCATTACCGGATGCATCTTGGATATTGGAATTCGCTTTGACATCGAGTCTCAAACTACCCGTGCCACTCACAGTATTCACAGTCACATCAACACTGTTTCCAGATACCGCAGAAACGCTGGCAATACTGCCACTTGCCGAGCCTGTTGCTGTGAGCACAAAATCATCGGCAGAGAAATTGCTCGCTACCTCATCAAAACTCACAGTAAATACGAGACTAGCCGCATTCGCTGCGGGTGAGCCCGATACCACCACGCCAGTAACAACTGGTGGAGTAACATCGGCAACGGTAAAGTTCCAATCGGTTTTATTACTAATGCCGGCGTAAAGGTTACCCACCAAGTCGGTAATAGCCCCATTGGCGATTTGAATGTAATAACTGGTATTTTCCACTAGGTTAGCGGCTGGATTAATAGTCAACACACCAGCCGTTATCATTAGCTGTCCGGCTGGTGAACCCACATCAATGGTCGCTACGAGCACATCGTCGGTGTTGTAAATAATGATATTACCGCTACCGAGTTGAATAGTTTCATTCATGGTCAGCACAAAATTGGCATCGACTGCCACCCCAACATCGCCATCTAGGGGATTCAAACTCTGCACTGTCGGTGCGGCTGTATCCACGAGAATTGCGACAGTTGAACCAACCGAGTTCAGCGTGAGCACTAAATCATTACCCGCGCCGTCAAGTAAGGTTCCCCCGTTGGCATCAACGCTAGATGCCAAGCCAATACCATCGGTATCGTTATCACCAGACTGCACTGTATAACTAAAGACTAAATTGGAGGTTCCGGAACCACTGATATATGTGGCATAACGGGTTGCTCCGTCAATGGTTACGGCGATACGCGGCGTACCACCTCCCGTATTAACAATCACATTTTCAGTGCTGCTCACCGTAAAGCTCAAGGCTTCTCCAACCACATACGTATCATTTGCTGGGACAGCAACGCTACTCACAATAGGCGCTATCGCATCCACTAATACGGACGAGGTATTACCGACTGCATTTAAGGTTGAGCTCAAGCTATTACCAGAACTCTCTTTTAAGGTGCCGCCATTGGCTTCTATCGATCCCGCGATCGCTATTCCATCAGCATCGAGATCGCCACTCTGCACTGTATAGCGGAAAGTCAATGCGCTGCTACCGGAGCCGGAAAGATAACTGGCATACACAGTAGATGCACCGAGCGTCAATGCAATACGCGGCGTGCCACCAGCAGTATTCACTGTAATCGCTTCACTGGTATTAACGGTAAAATCGAGGGATTGACCGGTAATATAAGTTGCATTAGCCGGAACGCTAACACTGGTTACCGCTGGCACCACATTATCCACAGTTGCATTACTGCTATCAGCCTGGGTTTTGCTATTGCCCGCATTATCCGTGGCCGTGACCGACACATTACGACTCGATGCATTAATGGCACCCGCAACTAAGGTATAAGTCGCCGTCCAAGTACCGCTGCTATTGGTTGCCGCGACAGCGGCGCCACCACCAAACTGGCTGAAATCAACCGTTGCGGCACTGATGGTATCGCTGTTATCGTCACCAATGACAGAATTGTCCCAGCTGGCCGTCACTGTATCGCCTACTATGTAAGCGCCCGCAGTACCTGTGCCGCCGGAAATACCGATATACACATCGGATACCAATGGCACAATACTATCAACTGTCGCGTTGCTGGTGTCTGCAGTTGTTGTAGTGTTGCCCGCGTTATCAATCGCAGTAAGACTGATATTGCGATTTGTGGCATCAATAGCACCTGAGGTAATAGCGTAGGTTGCTGTCCAAGTACCGCTACTATTGCTCGCCGCCACCGCAGCACCGCCACCAAATGCAGAAAAGTCCACAGTAGCACTGCTGATAGTGTCGGTGTTGTTATCGCCACCCGCGGTATTATTCCAACTGGCGGTTACTGTATCGCCAATTTTATAGGCACCTCCGGTACCAGTAGCACCGCTGATGCTAAGACGGTTATCTGTGACAACTGGCGCAACGTTATCCACAACGGCATTGGTTGTGTCAGCAGTAGTAGTGTCCCCTTGGGCATTGGTTGCGGTCACGCTGACATTACGACTGGATGCATCAATCGCACCAGAGGTGATGGTATAAGTTGCCGTCCAGGTTCCGCTGCTATCCGTCGCAGCCACAGCGGCGCCACCACCAAATTGCGAGAAATCGACAGTCACACCTGTGATACCGGCATTATTATTGCCGCCAGCGGTATTATTCCAAGTTACAGTAACGGTATCGCCAATTTTGAAGGCTCCCCCAGACCCTGTTCCCCCTGAAATGCTGATATTGCCATCGGTTACTGTCGGCGTGGTTGACGCCGTTAATTGACTGCTATCTGCCGTGGTTAAACCACCAGAAGATGCACGCAAATTGAAAGTTTCACTACCCGCACCAGAATTGATGTAGGTAATTTGCATACTGGTAAAAGTGGATACGCCACTGCTGGGCGTGATAGACACTGTGGCACCATTACCATCGGTATCTCCCGTCCCCGTGATCGTCGCGCTGCCCGCACCGTTAACTTCCGCCAAGGTAATACCTGTAGCATAACCCGTGTCCACAATGCTGTTTGCATCGCGTGCCGATACGATTGGCACAGTAGAGAAAGCAGTGTTCTGACCGCTAATGACGCTAGTAGGTGCAGGTTGAGTATCGAATACCAATTGGGTGGCTACTACATCTGAGGTTACAGAATTGCCATCAACAGTCGGCAAATTTGAATCAACGCCATCCTGATCATTCGCGGTCAGAGTGAATGCTTGCTGATCGGCGGTGGCGGTATAAGTCAAGTTGCTAAATGTCGCCACACCCGCGGTCGCCGCTTGAGTAGCGTTGGTTAAGTTTCCCGCACTGGACTCGGTCAAGGTAAGGGTTTCGGCGAAGTCCACATCGGTATTGCCGAACGCATCACGCGCCACAATAACAGGTTGGGTCGTCAATGCCGCGCCGGAAACAGAACCCGCAGGCTGAGTGGTAAAGACTAGCTGGCTAGCGACCACATCAAGGGTTGTGCCGCTGCCATTGGTGATGGCACTCTGCCCGCTTGCCATTTGCGTGCCGCTGCCGCCGACCGTGAGGTTAGTATCGCCATCCACACTCAAAAGAATTGTGCGATCTTCTGTGAGCGCCGAGTTGTCGTTGTAGTAGGCATTCACTGTGTAGGTTTCATTGCCGCCGTTAGCAACGGAAATGCTCAGGCCGGAGAAGGTAATAGTATCGCTACCCGCACTGTAGGTACCAGCCACATTGCTGGCATCCAGCCCGTTCAGGCGCCAGGTAATTTTGCCGCGATCAGCATCGGTACTGGTGCCACTCACGTTGACAACAATTTGAGAGACAGTGGTCGCAAGACCGTCTGAAGTTCCGCCATCTGTGATGGTGAAGTCAAAAACACCCACAGCTTCACCGACCGTATCAATGGTGGTGGCAAGACCAATAGGCTCAACAACGCCGCCTGCAGCGGTGAGGGTGGCGTCAGAGTTGGCAGGAGGAGTATCTATTGCATTCACGATTGTGAAACCATAAAACTCAAAGTTCTCCGGCCCATCATTTGCAGCAACACAAGCACTAGCGCAATCAAAAAATAATTTGAACCCTTTTAGTTTAACACCAGAAAAATTCCCTAACTGCC
The DNA here is from genome assembly GCF_016406305.1 of Shewanella putrefaciens. Taxonomy (NCBI): domain Bacteria; kingdom Pseudomonadati; phylum Pseudomonadota; class Gammaproteobacteria; order Alteromonadales; family Shewanellaceae; genus Shewanella; species Shewanella putrefaciens. The sequence continues at coordinate 150,660 of NZ_CP066369.1, read as the reverse complement.
CAGCTCCAAAGGTGAAGGTTTGAGCACCTGCACTTCCGTTAACAGCAGAGGATGTGACCGTTCCGCCACTCTGCAAGTAACCGACAATACGCAGATTAGTAAATTCACTAGAGTAGCCAGCGTACTCGCCTCCCGTTAATCCAGTTAACTCAAATGCAGTGGTATTGGTACCATCTGCACGCAAATAAAAATAATGGTTAGTGCTAGTCGCCCCGCCATGCATGTAAGCAAAATTGCCAATGCTATTGCCTAGATTTTGAGTGACGCCATCGCCACCCTTAGCGGTTAATCTGAAATGAGTAGGAGCGGGCTGTGAGAGCTGTGCCGTTCCCTGTCCGCTCCAACCTACAAAACCATAAGTGTTATTTGCAGCTGGCGTCAGCACACCCGAAAAATCCCTTAAAGCTTTTTCAGAAAACGCCAAAGTAGATTCAATATTTCCGCGGGTAATTTCTAAATCCCAGTCGCCCTGTAATTCAGCATTGCCGGTTAAATTATTGGAGGCAGCAATATCCAAGCCCGTGTTATTACTGATGATATCCAGCAACGCTTCACCGGCTTCATTCGCTGCCAGATCGCAACCGTAAAATAATAAATCGCCACCTTCACGCACCGCGCCTTTTAACGCGGCAAATGCGTGCACTTCACGCTGAATTGTCTCCGGGGTAATGCGTGAATTACCGAGCAAAATAGCGCCCGCTTGTGCGTGGGAAACCACATGAATAGCGGCAAGATTTTGGTGGCCATCAAGTGCATTAATTAATTGCGGTAATCCAGCGATAGAAGAATCTAACTCTACCAATTGCACACTAGGTTTAAGGGCCCGACGCAATACCGATTTATCAGCTTCAGCCACTGCGCCATCAACAATCACCAGCTCACGCACCGGATGTGCACTCTGGATATCCAGTTGATCACCAGATAAATCAATTAGATCCTGTGGTAGAGAGGTGTCTGAACGCAATAATAGATCGGTCGATGCACTTATCGATGAACTCAAATAGGATCGCTGATAACTCGGCGCCGCGATTGCACCAGCACCATAGAGTCCAAATGGTAATAACAGCGAGGAAAACCCACTAAGTAGTGCGTGTCTCATGATAAGTGATTCCCTTCATTTTTTGCGTTAGGTGCTACAGGTTTTTTACTCGCAATAATATTGGCGGCAGTACCGGTTTGATCTTGCCAAAAATCCATCTCTTGATATTTCATAAATAAGTCAGGCGGTAAAATACTGCGCCTACTTTTGTATTCCACTTTCCGTTTAACACTGTGCAAACCTTTGACCCCAAGATTGTGATCAAACTCATTTTCAGCATAGTCGACATGATTAAAATCGTGATCGAATTGCGGTTCGCCAATAAAACGATAGATTAACTCCAGCGTGCGTGCCGGATGCTGGGTAAGCAGATCATAATCCACTAATAGCAAGCGATCAGAAAACTCGCCGTAATAGGCTTCCTTGAGTGCCGTCCATGCACTTCCAACCGTGCCACCAGCGTTGATTAATGACTCACAGCGGCTATACACAGTCTGACGTGAGGCCGCATTGAACATACGGCTGTAGTCAAATGGGTTTTTCCGGTAGATCACTTCAAAACTATCCATAATCCAAGCCGGATTGCGCACACAACAAATCACTTTAAAATCATCAACCAACTCTACCAATTGGTGCAAACGGGCAGTCCAGTGACGGTTGGTGTCAAAAATCACCGGATGGTTTTTATCTTGGTAATAAGCATCAATTAATGCCCGACAAATGACCTTACGCTTATGTTCATCGAAAAATGAATAGGACTCACTACCCGCCCCCATTTGTTCGAGGGCGCCATTCACAAGCCCTGCCACAGGGCTACTCATAGCCGCATGAAAGCGTGGATTTTGCCGAAGTATACCTGCGAGCAGCGTCGAGCCTGCACGCGGTAAACCTGAAATAAAATGTATTTTGTTTGGCATCAATGTGACTTACTAATTAAAAATATTTATTAAAAATAACTTCCCGACAAACATGCCGGGAATCATTCATCAATTAATTGCGTGCCGGAAATACGCCGTAAAGGGCAATACAATAATTCAATGCCAGAAATGGCTGACGGTTTTCATGGGGTAGACCATCACCACTTATACCTAAAGTTTGCGGTGCCATAGCGGTATTTAATGTACCCGGTGCGGTCTGCATATAGTTGACTATGCCACCACTACGTCCATCCTTCGCCAAATACGCATTTTCTGCCGGAGAAGACAAAGAGCCCAGATTATTCAAACCGGTCAGCGTGTGGTTGTGTGCTGGCATTTCAGTGGAGATCAGCGTCACCCCATTTTCGCCAAACTGTTCACCCCAATCCCAGATTCTCAGTCCGGGCCCCTGACCTACTCCCGCAACGACCTGCCCTTGCAAATTAGGCAATTGGAACGTGGTTGTACCATTGCCACCATACGTAATTCCGATAATTGAAAACAACGCGGTATTACTTGCGATTGATAATATCTGGCCATTACACAGCGCCCAATTGTGGGGAGCGAAGCTGAATGGCAACAAACGGATTTCACCAATAAATGGATCCATAATTTCACTCCTTAATTACGCGATGGGAAAATGCCTTCAATACACATGATGTAATTTATCGCTGTGGTAGGCATGATGTTATTGTGTGGTTGTGTTCCCCCTGTGGCTTGCACACTGAGTGCATTCATAACTTGGGGATCGGCACCGCTAGATGGCAAAGGAGCATAAATATTATCGGTATTACTGTGGGCAAAGACATTACCCGCAGGGCTAGGTGATGTGGAGGGGCTTGCTGTGCTCGCCGAAAAACTGTGGCTGTGTGAAGGTATTTGCGGCGTTAACAAGGTCACGGATTCAACACCAAATTGCTGGCCAATAATGCGGGAAGTAAGGCCTGGGCCATTTCCCTGCCCAACCGGCAGCCGGCCGCGCAAATCAGGCATCTGGAAAGTGGTGACTCCATCGCCGCCGTATGTCGTTCCAATCAGAGCGAAAAGCGTAGTCTGCTCGCTAATACTTAATAGCTGACCCGCGCACAACAACCAACCTCTCGGTGCAAAGCTACCCGCAAACAGACGGATATCACCAATATAAGCATCCATAGTGATTCTCCTCTAGTTACGTGAAGGGTAAATGCCTTGAGTGGCAATGCAATAATTCATCACCAGTGAAGGCTGGCAATTTTCATGGGCTTGATTGCCGCCGGTACTGGATACCGTTGCTGGGTCCAACGCTTGTAAACTTGCAGCGGACCCATACAGATTGACCTCACCTGCTGCATTTTTGGCGGCGGCAATATTATTGCCTGCAAACAACGTGGTATCGCCGGCAGTAGAACTGGCCATCACGAGGTGATTGTGTACTGGCAGGTTGTTAGGTACTAGGGTTACATTTTCTGCACCCGCCTTACTGCCCTGAGGCAAACCTGCACTAACATTAGGATGAACCGGTATGCGCCCCCGTAAATCAGGCAACGCAAAGGTATTGACACCGTCGCCACCGTAGGTCGTACCCAAGAGTGAAAAAAGCGCTTGGTTGGTGTTGATGGGCAATAATTGCCCAGCACACAAAGTCCAATACTTAGGTGCCCAGTTGTAGGGGAGAAGCTTAATTTCTCCGAGAAAAAAATCAGACATCCATGACTCCTTATTAAAAGTAAACCTGTCTAAACGTCATCAGGTTGATTACACAAATTTCCTCTACCCCGAAACAACATTACCTATGGTGATGGCCACGATAGCCACTCTTGAGTAGGCGAGATTTCAAAAGGAAAGAAACCCAAGCGAAGGTATAACTGTTTCGCACGCATATTTTGTCGATCGACGCTTAGACTCACACTCGCCTCTTTTGCTTGGGCATAGGCTTTTACCGAATCCAAAATGACTGAACCATAACCATAGCCCCGAAATTGCGGCGCGATGACAAAGTCGACGATATGTACGCCGTTAGCAGAGGGATTAAGCATGATTTTGCCAATAGGAATTGATTGATATTCAATGATTAGAGTCACAGCTTGAGGATATTGGGCAGCGTAACCCGCTTGCTGTAAGCGGTATTGTTGTTGCACTAACAGCTCTCGCTGCTGCGGGGAAAGCGGTAATAGAGACAGTTCAGTTTTTGCAGAACAAAATAGTGCAAATACAAAAGCATCGTCATTTTTATAGGCATAACGCAATGAATAGGCTTTAGGTAACACTATGTCTTCTACCATCAAACACATTCCCTGTAATAGTTAACTCTAACAGCGCTTTATAGTTCATCAATTCGCCGTGGCTGCTCGGGGTAACGAACACAATTCGACAAATAGAATGGCAAATTTAAAGAGTAATTCAGGGGAATGCGCTCGCAGAATAAAACGGCTAACGGCTTGAAAGTACATGATTGTATTTTCCATCCCTAGAATAAAAATGTTAACTTTCTGATATTTTTAATATACACAATTGGCTAAAGCTAGTTTACGTCACTCTAAAATACAAGAGTCATGTTAATTTTTGGTTTCAAAATGGTGAAGGTTTGACCAGTTACAAAAGCTGTGGATCTGTTCTTTTTGCTCAACCGTAAAAAAGCTTTGCTTAAATTGTGAATCAGCCATAAAGGGTTGCGTGGCCGTTTTAGAGTGTATTAACTGGCATTGTTCGACTTGGTTGCACTCCTCTTGAGAGAGAGCCAACGAAAACCAGTTTGCGATTTTATTCGCTATCACGGGTAACAGCTCCTGATAATCCACGACCATCACTTGGCTACGCTGACTCATCTCTAACCCATACCCCAATAACAAGCGCAATACCTTGCATTGATACTCCAGTATCGACTCCTCCTCTGGTACTGATAATTCACGGAATAAAGGTCGAGACGGTTGTCGCACCATATGATATCCAGCAGACTTTTGCTGTGAGGCTAAGATCTCGACGGGATCTCTAAGTAGCAATAACACGGGAACTTGAGGATAAAGTGATAGGATCAACGGCCAAAACTGCAAATCCCACGCATTCCATTTAATCAATAAATGCTGTTCAGGATGAAACAACTGACCTTGGGTATCAATGCAAAATGTTAAAGCCGCACGTCTCTGTGTGTCTGATAGGCTCCTGTCCAGTAGCACTTGAGTCAACAAAGGCGATTCAGATAACACCCTGCATTTAGGCAACCCCGCAAAACTGCGCGACACTAAGGTAGATCCACAGCGGGAGAGGTGAAATATAAATCCGGCAGGCTGCACTTGTTTTACCAGTCCAGAAAGATTTAGCGCTGGTAAGAGAGCGGTTTTAGGTTTGATCAAGGCAGACAATAACTGACCCCGCACGGCAGAAATATGCTCAGAGTAGAAAGGGTGAATCGGTTTTTCTGCGGCGGACATCCACTCTAATACTCTGCGCTTAGGATCATAGTCTGCTGGCGCCCAAAACTGGCATAAAAGGGAAAAATCTGGAGCTAAAACTTGCCGATTCCCTGCCCACAAAATCGCCAGCAGTTCCTCATCACCATAGTCTGACAAACGCCAAAATCGCCGCAAATATTGGCAAAACCCAACCATAGTCGTCGCCTTGCCTAACTCTCTCAAGGCTGCGGGGTTATGGACTAACGACCAATAGTGTTGTTCAGGGTTCATAAGGGATACATGTTAATGTACTGCACCATGCGCGGCAGTTTAGCCCGATTGGGGGTCGCACCGTGGGGCAAGGCATGGTGCCAAATGATTAAATCACCGGCATTGGCGGCTATGAATTTAATCGGCCACTCGAGCCAATTCTGTTGCTGAAGCTCAATATCAGACTTGTTCTGACTACGCAGCCACTCCTCTATCTTGAGATGGAATCCGGGGACGCAACAGAATGCACCTTGCTCTGCGCTAGTATCGGTCAGGTAAATTAATCCTTGGGTGCCAAACTCGACGGGGAGTTGTAATGGCATATCCCAATGCATACCGGGCCCAGGGAAATGCCATGCAGAAGTTTCGGGGGGGTTGAAGCTGACTCTGTCGGTTGTCATCACCAGATCGGTTCGCTGCCACAACTGCTCAAATACTTGGCGGATTAACGGCGTCCGACGATTCCTATCGAGAGTGGGATGACGAAACAGCTGCAGCATAATTTTCTGCATAAATTCATGGGATTGATACCAAGTCGCAGGATCCTGTTCATTCGCATCTAACTGTTGCCAAATCAAGGCCCGCGTCGCGGCGCATTGTTCTGCCGATAACACTTGAGGGATCACTAAGTAGCCTTCACGCTGCCAAAACGCAAGTTGGGCATCGCTGAGTACTTTACTCGGGGGTGATAGGCTCACTTGGGTTGGCGCAGTCCCTTGGGATAAGTCACGCAAGTGTTGATTAATACCGTCAATATCCGCGGCAGTAAGTTTAGTGATCTGTCGAATAGCATTGATAAATTCTTGTTGGTTATCATATTGGTAGAGCACTTTCATCCCAGGCTCTAACCCCACACCACAGAGATCGAGCAAGGCTTTATCTAAACGCCATTCGTTAACCAGTTCAGTAAATGGCTCCCCCCGTTTGCGTAGCTGTACTTTTTGCCAGAGCCGCTGCAAATGATAAATGCCTAAACAGCTTAAATCGTCACTCCCTGCCAGTGCCATTTTGTGCTCCTGATACTCGAATTTAAAGTCAGGATACTCACCCTGTTGGTAGCAAAAGCGAATTTGACTCAACGGCTTAAGCCTAAGTGATTTTTTATATTGCTCCAGAGTCAATTGGGACTGATTTTCGGCTAAGCTATGCTCTCCATATACTCGAACTTGGGTAGTGAGCTTAAGGGTAACCGCTTGGGGAGGAAAGTCTGGCAACGGCAAACTGCCCGTCAATATGCTCAGATCTCCCTGCTTGAGCCGGCGGGCGTTGGGCAAGTCGAGGCGGAATAATGGCCCTAAATAGGTAAGATCCTTGCCCTTAATATCGAGCCATGCGTCCAGTTCAATCGACTCTGGGATCAAACCACCGCCTTCCCGAAGATAAGCCTGTAGATGGCTAAAGATTTGCACCTGAGGCTCCTGCTGTAACAGATGCTTCATGGTTTCCGAGATAATGAGATCAAAGGTTTGCTGCGGTTCGGGTTGCCAAAGGGTAGCATCGGCGCAGACAAACGCCACCACACGATCGGCTAACTGAAAATGTTTAATCAGCTTGGCGACTTTATCTAACGAGGCATGATGAATGTCGAGCAAAGTCACTTGAATTTGACTCGCAGAAAATAGCGGCAGCAGAGGCAATAGTAGCCAAGCAAATGGCCCTGTACCCGCATATAAAATCTGTACCGTACGCCGTGGATTTAGCGCTAGCTTATCCTGAATCGCTTGATAAATACCCTGTATAAACACCCGCCCGCGTTCGGGATCTTCGGCGCACTGGGCCGCAGTCGTGAGCGATACCGCCTTACCAAATGGTGTAATACTCGCCTCTGTATCCAAAAAATACTCGGGGTGTAATTCAATCTCGGTCATGGCACATAATTGCACCAGCATAGGGTCGATAAGCCGTTTAGCCTCCCCTGCCGAAGGGGCCTGTAATAGCGCGTTGGCGAAGTGTATTAACATTGCAATATCTGCACCCTGCCCGGATTCAAGCTCTGATTTTTGCGGCATAGACCCATTCCCTTAGCCAAGTATTCACTTCACAATCAATCACTAAATTGATGCGTGCTTCCTGTCCTTTATTCTCGACCCAATGGACTTGATCGGCATTGATATACCAAAGCTCTCCAGCCCGCATAGGCACACGCTTGCCATCCACATAAAAATTTAAGGCATCATTGGTTTGCAGTGGTAAGTGCAATCTTGCTTCGCCCTGCGCTAAACAGAGCCCTATATCTCTATGGGGTTTGATCTCTGCGCCCGGATACAATCGCATCAAACGTACCGATTTAATCGGGCAAGTTAATGACTGAAGTAAACTGAGTAAGGTGGGGCTCGAATCTAGACAAGGTAAATTCTGCCAATGTTTGCCAGCAGTAATGGCAAAGGCTTGCAAGATAGGATGTGCAGTTTGATACTCGACGGCGCAGCGCAAAGGTAGCACATCCCAACCCCCTTGGTGTCCTTCGCTATAATCACTATGATTCACATGGGGCAACCAATTTTGCCGCAGCAAGGCGGTTAGCTCTTGCTGTAAACTAAGGGGGTTTGAAACTTGATCTAATAGGGCAAAAGAGCAGATATCCATATCCAAGTGTCTTATTTATAGGCAAAAAATGAATTAACCAAGCCTAGCACAAAGTGTTCAGCATACAAGATGTACTGCTTGAAATCCCTGTAGACACTCAGTTTGGTCTGCTTAACAACACAGGAAATACCCATGTTTGACTGGAAGACGATTGATACTGTACTGCTCGATATGGATGGCACCCTGCTCGATTTACACTTCGACAACCATTTTTGGTTGAACCTAGTGCCACAGGAGTTGGGCAGACAGAGGGGAATAAGTCACGACCAAGCACAGCAATTAGTGGTCGATGCCTATGGTAAAGTGGCGGGTACGCTGGATTGGTATTGTCTCGACTATTGGCAGACGCAGCTTCAGCTCGACATTATGGGCCTACACCGCACTTTGGTTGATCGTATTCAGTTGCGCCAAGATAGTATGCCCTTTCTCGATGCCCTTGCCGCGGCGGGTAAAAAACGGATTTTAGTGACCAATGCGCATCCTAAGAGTCTCGCCCTAAAGCTTGAACATACTGAGCTTGCGATAGGCTTAGATGCCATGATCTCAAGCCATGAAACGGGTTATCCCAAGGAGCATCCACAATTTTGGCAGACATTGTTTGAAAAATTTGCTTTAGATCCAAGCCGTTGCCTCTTTATCGATGACAGTGAACCTATACTCAATGCTGCGCGCATCGCTGGAGTGGCCCATCAACTGGGGATCAGCAATCCCGACAGCCAAAAGCCGCTCAAAGCCTTTAATGATTTCCCCGCGATTGACGATTACCACTTGCTCTTGGATGATCTTCGCCGCTAGTACCGAATTGACTCCCATAAAAAAGGCACCACGGGGTGCCTTTTTTGCTGTTCTTATCAACAGAGGCTTAGAGCCCAGGAATTCGCCCTTGATACACCACAGGGAAATAGCCATCACTACCACGTTTGCCTAACATACTTAAGGAGTTACGCATATCTTCTGGCTGCTGATTGGTTTCTTTAATCTTAGCCGCAACCTTAAGCATATTGCCTTCATCCAACTGCAGCGTGCCGACAATCCCCAGTTGGTTTTTGCTCTCATCGGTGGCGAGTTGCGCTTTACCGTCAACACAACTTAGGCCGAGTTCGATATTGCCAAGCGGGTAATCGCCAAATTGGTTTTTCACATTGGTTTGATTTAAAAACAGTTTGCCCGTTAACTGCTCACACCAAGGCTTGCCCTGTTCTAGGGTTTCAACCAGCAGACTCACCTCACCTTGGATCTCGGTCCTAAAGGGCAGCTTAGCGTTGCCAATCAAGAAACTATCGGGCGCTTCGAAGCGTAAACCCTGGGCGCTAATTCCGCCCATAGACCAAGTCACAATCCCTTTAGCACTTACGGGGGTTGCGCGGCTGCCGACTTGGATATCGACGCGCGCTTTACCTAACAACAATGCCCAAGGACTCAGTTCCCAACGCACTTGCTCAAGTTGTCTTTGCTGTAGGTTCAAGCTCTCAATACTACCGGACCAAATACTGCCACTCACCCCTGACACTTTCACGTTTGCAGGCAATGGTGCTAGGCTCAGCGCTATGTTGGCCGGGAATAATGCCACTAAAAAGACTAAATAAATCAGTACGCCTATGATGATTTTTTTTATCAAGCTCACAACTACACCTTACCTATTGCGCTAATTGGATGCGTCTCACTTTGACATAACCTGGCGCGTCGGCCTCCGCCAAATCCACACTCTCAAGGGACAAACCCTTTGTTTGCACTAGCTCGCCAAGATAACCGAGCAAGGCATCGAATGGCACATCGTCCATCCACACTTGGATCTTATCGCCCTGGGGTTGCATGCGAGTGATCACTAACCCATAGTTGCCCGCTGTTTGGTTAACGACTGAACTTAAACTCCCAGAGGCGCTAGGTTTAGCCCCTGCTTGCTTAAGGCCTGCAATTTTATTAGCCGTCTGTTTTACATAGTTTAAGGTCTGTTGCTGTGCACTAAGATTACGCAGTGCATCGGCCTCAGCCTGGGCTATGGGCGCCCAAATGCCCCAATAGAGCACTCCCACCACTAAAAATACGCCACCAAACCCGACTAACTGTTGCTCACGGGATGCAAGCCCTTGCCACCAAGTCCGCAAATTATCCATCTTATTTGCTCCTCAAAGTTAAGGTGCTGGTGACTTGATCTTCACCGCTATTCATAGTGCCGCCATCCATTTGGAAACGACGGCCAACAATCTCTTTAAACTTCTCAATTTGCGCGTAGTCCTTGGCGGTGACTTGCATACGGATCTCGTTGCGGGCGCTCTCAAATCTTAAGGTGTTTGGTTTGAGTTCTGGCACTTGTTTAAAGGCATCACGCAAACCATCGAGCATCGCAAAAAACTCGGCGCCACTGCCTTGTCCCTGTAAGGAGCGCAATTGGCTTTCCATCTGCGAACGTAGGTTCACTATCCGAGAATTCCCCGGCACCACCTGTTGATAAATGGACTCGCTCTGGGCTTTTAGATCGGCAATCTGGCCGTTCACTTGGTAGATGGTCAGCCCTTTGTTCACTAATGCCAACAGACAAGCGACAACAAGCACGATTGCGGCATTTTTCCATTGGAGTAGCTGCTTACTGTACTCGCGCTTGGGCGTATACACCCCCGTGAGTAAATTAACGGGCGCATGTAAAATGCCACGAGCGAGCACTAACATCGGCAGATCTAAAGGTTGAGGTTTAAGCTCCACACCTTCGAGGGCCATCTCGGTATAGCTCGCCACTGAGACTTCTTGCCCTTTTTCGACGAGTTGTTTCATCGCCACTGGCAGCCAAGGCAGAGGCAGGCTCTGTCCCGTGCCAAGGCCCGTTCTCAGCAGCAGTTCATTCCCAAAATTCATTGCCGCCCATTGGCATTCCTGCAATGGCAAGGCTAAACAATCTGGGACGATACGTTTGACCTTTAACCCCGCTTCGGTCAAACAATTCAGCCAAGTTTGCATTTGCTCGTGGGCAACCGCAATCACACTTAACGCGTCGCCACTCCGCGGCCCAACGGTAAAATGCATGGCATCTACATCATCGGCGATGGATTCTTCCAGCATAAAAGGCAGTGCCTTTAGGGCTTGGCGCTGGCCTTTTTCAGGCAGATTCACGCTGGTTAATGTCATCGCCGAGGCTGGCACAAGCACATCGATGGGACGATTTCCCGCCCGCTCGGTTAAGCTTGATAAACCTTGGGCGTTGGCAAGTTCGCCAGAGGCGATAATCTCTTGTTCTTGCTCGGACCATACCAACCAAGAGCAAGCCTGCTCTGCGGTTCTGCCTAAGCGAATAAATAGCCGTTCACTCACAGTTTTTCTCCACCAGCTTCAACCTTAAAGGTTGAGCGTGTTTGCTATTATTTTTGTCCACCAAACTGACGGGTGAGCACATCGATTTTGTTACCGCTGCTCGTTTTGAGCACGCTCTCCATCCTAAAGATGGCGTTGTCGACCTTAGCGCCGGAGGCGAGGAGGAAATACTGACTGTCCACCACAAAACTGGACTTCATCGCATCTTCCCACTTGATCGACCCCATGGAGGAGGAGCCATAAAAATCATCAATCTTGGCAAAACCATCACCTGGGCGTTGATTGATAACACTTTCCGCTTCACCGATGGAGATCTGGTTATCGACCATGGCGGCGAGTAATGCGGCTTGCTCAACCTCTAGGGTGTTTACATTGAGCAGTTGTCTATCATTCCCCGGAATAACACAAATATAGGGCAATAATTTCAGATAAATATCTTGGGTGTAACCTATCACTGCCCTTAACTCACTGCGGTGGTTCATCAGGGTATTCGCCGCACGATAGGGAACATTTCGAGCTTCGTATTCCGCATCTTCGGCGCCATAGGGACTCGCCACAGTGTCTTCATCGACATAATCTTTCAGTGTTTGCGTTAGATGATCTGCGGTAAAATCATCCATCCCTAAACTGGTTAATAATGCCTTATATTGTCTCGCCGCTAAGGGCAGTTTAGGTTGGCCGTTTTCCAGTTCTTTCGTGGTGACCGACAGGGCATTTAAATTAAAACAGGCCCGCATATCGGTGATTTTGCCGCCAATTTCACCATGTTCAGCCGGAAAAACCACATCACTCATCGCCCAATATTGCTGCCTGTGCACCCGTCCTTCTGAGTCCTCTAAATCCTGCTTAAGGATCTTCTTCGCTAACTCTTCGGCCGATATCGCGTACCAATAGGCTTGATCGTACTGGGCTAAGTTTAAGGTTCGGCGCATCGACAACTGATTGCGACTGGTAATGTTAGTGGCAATGATCACCACTAAGGCCACGATCAGCAGTACCACAATCAAGGCAACGCCGCGTTGTTTAGACCGAGACTGGATTCTCATTCGCGGCCCTCTGCATCAGGATCACCTTCTCCAGAATCGCCGGAACCATTACCCGAGCCATCATCCGAACCATCACCACTGCCATCATCATCTTTATCTTTGTTCGCATCGTCCGGATTTTCGTCTTTATTATCGTCATCCTGAGACTTCTCTGGTGCGCTAGCACCCAGCGGCAGCATAAACTTACGCTGGATTTTGCCTAAACCTTCAATTTCAATTTCCATCGCAATAGCTTTAGGTAGCTTAGTCGCCTCGACTTTACGCTCCCATTTATCTTCCATAAAGAAGGAGTATTCCACCGATAACACTTTGTCGATAATCACCGTTTTAAGCGGCTCGGCACCAAATTCGGGTTCTGGATAGGGAAAATACCAACGCTCCAATCGCCCTTCCCGCACGACATAGGCCACAGACTGCAAACTACCGCGGGGCAGCAAACCGTCGGGATTGAGCCAGCCTAATCGGTAGAAGACTAAGGCCTCAGACTCCGATTCTAAAATATCATTACCGGTCTGAAAGACTGTATTACCGCGGCCACCTTCAAGTAATCTGGGGGTACGTGCCACCATTTGGCTCAGGTCACGCTCTATCGCGCCAAAGCCTTGCTGCAATGCCTTTAAACGAACCGAGAAGTTTTTTGTCACTTCATCGTTAGTCAATACTGTGCTTAATACCGCATTGGCGGCCAAACCTATCATGGCGAAAATCGCAATTGCGATCAGCATTTCTAGCAGGGTAAACCCCCCGTGAGCCTTAGTTCGTTTTAAGGACATAACTGCTCACTTGTGCTGCAATACGCTGATAACGCTCATCTTCACTGACGCTAATACGGATCATGCGAAAGTTATCATCCGTGGTTTTCACTACTTCCTTGCGCCAATACCAATCCTTACCCGCCAGTTCTACCTGCCCTTCTTTTTTGCCAAGCTCCGGAAATTGGGGATCGAGTCTGGCGTCCACCATTTGGTTATCTGCCACCCATTGGGCCAAGGTACGGGATTCCAGAATCGGCATATTCGCCATCTGCTCACCTAGGCTCTTAGTGATCGACACAGCCGCGATAGAAAACACCGCCAGCGCCACAATCACTTCGAGTAAGGTCATGCCCTTAGAGTGCTTCATCGGGGCGTCCTAGGGTTACGCGACCAAGTGCATCACCAACAACCAATACATCGATTTCGCCTTGGTCTGTCTTTGCAATAAAGCTGAGTTCAAAGGCGCTCATTTCACCGCTCGGTAGCAACAGGATCTGTGGCTCAGGGTGTTTCTTCTTATCCTCAGCCGAAGGCTCTATCAGTGGCTCTTCAAACCAAGATTCGTCAGTTTCATCCTCTTGCACTAAGGGCAAACCGTCGAGCACCAGATTGAGGGTGACGCCCGGATCCATCTGTTTTTCAGACAGTATTCTGTCTTTCTCCAGTGGGTGCCATTTACTGTCTTTATAATACACAAACTGATAGCTGGTTTTTTCAACCACAATACCGACAAAATAACCGCTCAATACCGTTTCATCGAGCACTAATTCAGTGGCGGCAATAAACTGCTGCGCCGTTCTCTCTAGCGCCTGTTGTGGCCCAGAATTGCCAATAGACATAGTCACCGCGGCAGCGGCGAGTCCCATTAGCAGGATCACCAGCATCACCTCCATTAAGGTGAAGCCGGCGTGACGCAGTTTTAACATCTATTGGAAGTTCTGTAGGTTCCAGTTACCGATATCATCCTCGGTACCTGGTTGGCCATCAGGGCCCGCGCTGAAGATATCGAGCTTGCTGTTTTCGCCTGGGCTCAACAACAGATAGTTATTGCGCCATGGATCCTGTGGCAAACGTTTTACATAACCTTCATCGCGGTAATTACGCGGTTCTGGTGAAATGGTTGGCTTTTGCACTAAGGCTTCTAAACCCTGCTCAGTCGTTGGATAGACACCGTTATCTAACTTGTACATATCTAAGGCATTTTCGAGTGCGACTATGTCAGATACGGCTTTTTGTTGGTCGGCTTTATCTTTGTTACCCATTAAGTTTGGTACCACCATAGAGGCTAAAATACCGAGGATAACGATCACCACCATCACTTCGAGTAAGGTAAAACCTTGGTGTTTTTTGTTCATTTGCATCTATTACTTCTCCTAAAAAATCGGCGCCATTACAGAATGTCCATGGCCCATAAATCTAAAAAATTAACCGCTAATCAAATTGTTTAGCGCCAATATAGGTTGCAAAATTGCCATCACGATAAAGAGCACAACCCCCGCCATGCTCACCACCAACATAGGTTCGAATACCCCAAGGGCAATAGTCACATTCCCCTCAAATTCCCTATCTTGGTTGTCCGCAGCCCGCTCTAACATCTGTTCTAGCTGGCCACTCTTCTCTCCCGAGGCAATCATATATAACATCATTGCTGGAAACAGCTTAGTGTTAGTCAACGCGGCGCCTAGGCTAGTTCCTTCCCGGACCCGAGCGGTGGCATCATCCACGGCAGCCCGAACCCTGACATTCTGTAAGACTTCGCTGGCGATACGCATGCCATCGAGCAAAGGTACCGAACTGGCCGATAAGATACTTAAGGTGCGGGCGAAACGCGCGGTATTTAAGCCTTTACTGACTCGGCCAATGACGGGCATTTTCAGCAAAAAACTGTGGTATTTCATCCTAAATGCCGCCGATTTCAACATCCGCTGAAACACAACGAACAGCATCACAATCGCCAGCACCAAAAACAGGCCATAATTTTGCACAAAGTCCGAGGCGGCAATCAAGAAGCGAGTCGTCGCTGGCAGTTCGGCCCCCATGTGCTCGAATTGCCCCACCACCTTAGGCACCACAGCCGCAAGTAATACCGAAATAACCCCGATAGCCACAAGCGTTAACACTATGGGATAGATCATCGCCTGCTGCAGCTTAGATTTGAGTTGTTGGCGGCGTTCGGTGTAATCGGCAAGCCGATTGAGCACGACTTCTAAGTGACCGGACTTTTCACCCGAGGCCACCATGGCGCGGTATAAATCATCAAAAATATGCGGAAATTCTGCGAGGGAGTCCGCTAGGCTATAGCCCTCTACGACCCTAGAGCGCACCGCCATAATCATGCTCGCCAGACGGTCCTTTTCACACTGTTGCCCGACCGCTTTGAGGGATTCCTCAATGGGCAAACCGGCAGCAACTAAGGTGGCAATTTGGCGGGTGATCAGTGCAAGTTCAGCGACCGAAATCCCCCGCTTAAAGAAGGCAAAACCACTGCTCTTGGCTTTAGCCTCTTTCTCGGTGACGGGGAGAATTTCCAACGGCATCATGCGCTGATCGCGCAATTGGCTGCGGGCGTGTCTAGCGGTATCCGCCTCTATCACGCCCTTGAGTTGCTTTCCCTTGGCGTCCAGCGCCTTATATTCGAATGCTGGCATAGCTTACTCCTCGCGGGTCACCCTGAGCACTTCTTCGAGTGTGGTGATGCCTGAGAGCACTTTACTCATGCCATCGTGGCGAATACTCGGTACAAACTGACGAATATATTTCTCGATCGCTAACTCACCGCGACCGCCGTGAATAAGCTCGCGCACATTATCATCCACCAGCAATAACTCGTGGATACCTGTACGGCCGCGATAACCGCTACTACCGCAGGCCTTACAGCCATTGGCACGGAAAATATGGCGTGGGTCATCTGCTGTAATTCCCAGCAACTCGCGTTCACGCTCATCGGGCACATGCTCTGTCTTACATTTTGGACATAGAGTGCGGATCAAGCGCTGGGCCAAGACACCAAGCAAGCTCGAGGATACGAGGAATGGCTCGACACCCATATCCTGCAAACGGGTAATAGCACCGGATGCGGTGTTAGTGTGCAGAGTCGAAATCACCATATGCCCCGTCAGTGACGCCTGCACCGCAATTTGCGCGGTTTCAAGGTCACGGATCTCACCTATCATCACCACGTCTGGGTCTTGACGCAAAATCGCCCGCAGACCACGGGCGAAGGTCATGTCCGCCTTAGTGTTAACTTGGGTTTGACCTATGCCTTCTAATTCATATTCGATCGGATCTTCAACGGTTAAAATGTTGGTATCTTTGGAGTTAATTTCGGTAAGACCCGCATATAGCGTCGTACTCTTACCCGAACCCGTTGGGCCAGTGACTAAGATAATGCCGTGGGGACGACGGATAAGTTCATCGAACTTCACGCGGATGCCATCCGTCATACCTAATTGTTTTAAATCAAGATTACCGGCGTTTTTATCGAGTAAACGCAGCACTACCCGCTCACCGTGGCTCGATGGCATAGTCGATACCCGCACATCCACCGCACGGCCCGCAATTCGCAGGGAAATACGGCCGTCCTGGGGCACGCGCTTCTCGGCAATATCGAGGCGCGCCATGACCTTAATCCGCGACACTAACAGTGACGACAGCTTACGGTTTGGCTTAAGTACTTCCTTGAGTACGCCATCGATACGAAAACGCACTACCAGTTGTTTCTCGTAGGTCTCAATATGGATATCCGAGGCTTCTTCTTTAATGGCTTCAGATAACAAGGCGTTGATCAGCTTGATAATGGGGGCATCATCATCGCCCTCAAGTAGATCTTCGGTTTGCGGCAACTCTTCGGCAAGGGTGAATAAATCCATCTCGTTGCCAATATCTTCCATCAGTTGCTGGGCTTCTGAGGAATTAGCCTGATAGGCCTGGGTTAACTTAGCCTCAAATTTACCCGCCTCGAGCTGCACTAAGGGTAAATCCACACCCGAATAACGGCGCGCTTCGAGCATGGCGGCCAAAGGAGTTTTAGCGGTATAAAACAAGCTCAGCTCGCCATTTTCACCATAGGCTAAAATCACCTCATGGCGATGGGCGAAGGCGAAGGGTAAGCGCTCTTTACTGCTGGAGCGAAATACCTCATCACCCTCGGCTTCAAGACCTAGCTCATTCGACACTAGGCTTAAATCCTCGACTTGGGATACTTGTATCTCACTCATTGGCTTCATCTTTCTTTTTGCTTTCATCCAGCGTCTTGAGGGTAGAGTCCGTTTTACGCATCTGGGTATCTAGGCCTTTACCTTCTTTGTAACGCTCTAAAATATCGTTCACTTCCGGTGGCAAGTATTCAGACTGGTTCCACTCCTCTAATACTGGCACTTGAGTGTCCGGCATTAGATTGACACCACGCTCCTGCTGCTCAAGCTGCAAGGCTCTGAAATAGTTATATTTGCGACCCGCGATCCCTTCCATAGTCACACCATCACGGATAATGGTTGGCTTAATAAAGATCATCAGATTCTTCTTGGTCTTCTTACTGGAAGAAGATTTGAACAGATGACCTAGGATAGGAATATCACCCAAGAAAGGCACCTTTTGCACGCTTTCCTGCACTTCTTCGTTGATCAGACCACCAAGCACCACAATTTGACCCGAATCGGCCATCACTGTGGTGGTTAAACGCCGGGTAGCGAAGGAGATATCCACGCCCGTGTTGCCATTGACACCGGAGACTTCTTGCTCGATAGCCAGTTTAACGGCGTTGCCCTCGTTAATTTGAGGCACCACTTTAAGCTTCACCCCAACCTCTTTCCGCTCAACGGTTTGGAATGGGTTACTGTTGTTCGAGCTAGCAGTTGACCCCGTCAGGATAGGGACTTCATCACCGACGATAAACGAGGCTTCTTGGTTATCTAAGGTAGTGATAGAAGGCGTTGCGAGTACGTTAGAGTTAGTGTCACTCGAGACGGCCTGGATCAGCGCGCCAAAGTCACCCATGGCCACACCCCAAGCCATACCGTTAACTTTACCCAACGCTTGGGCTAGCAGGGTGATATCACCCTTAGTATCCGGATTCGTTGTCGTGACAGGATTACCATTACCATCGATAGTCGTGACTGTATCCCCATCTTCTCCCTGTGCCTGCCAGATACCCGCGCCGATTTCGCCTATGGTTGGACCTAGGTTATTAAACTGAGTACCGCCACCGGCTTTCGAGGCCCATTGCACACCAAAGCCAACGTTATCCCCCTCGGCGACTTCCACGATAATGGCTTCAACCAGTACCTGGGCACGACGAATATCGAGCTGGTTGATCACACTTTCTATGGTACGCATTTGATCTGGCTCGGCACTGATCACCAGAGCATTGGTATCGGTATGCGCCATAATGTTGATTTCATTGCGGCGTTTAGCTCCAGCCTGGGCGCTTGGATCTTTTTCACCTTCCAGTTTTTGCGCAAAACCGGTCAGCACTTCAACTAAATCTTCCGCCTTGGCATAGCGTAAATAACGTACCTTAGTATTGCCTGTGCTCGCCTGCTCGGCATCGAGGCGGTGGATAAGCTCAACCACACGCTGGCGGCTCTTTTCATCGCCACTCACCACAACGGCGTTAATACGCTCATCCGCGACCACCTTTGGCGCTTGACCGGGTAATTGCGATTGGTTCGCCGTTGCACGGTAGAGGGTATCGATAATCCGTACCATCTCACCGGCAGAAGCAAACTCTAACGGCACCACTTGTACCGAGGTATCGCCCTGTTTATCCACGCGGCGAACAATTTCCACTAACTTATTCACCACGGCGGCACGGCCGGAGAGCATCAACACGTTTGACGGATCGTAGTTAACTACGTTGCCGCCACCGGCGTTATCGTTTAACTGACGCAGCAGCGGCGCGAGTTGCTTCGCCTCTGTGTTATACAGCGCCACAATACGGGTCACCATTTCATCCCCAAGGCCAGGGTCGTTGTCGTTGGCAACACGGATAGCAGCGGTTTTAGCGTCTTTGTCTTTGATGACCTTAATGACGTTATTTTCCATCTCGACTATGGCATAGCCGTAGACCTGCAGGACGTTGAGGAAAAATTGGTAATACTGTTCATCGTTCAGCAAGTCGTAACTGCGCACGTTGATTTTGCCGCGTATCGTTGGGTCAACAATAATGGTCTTATTCAGATTTTTACCAACGATGTTGATAAATTCTTGGATATCGGTGCCTTTAAAGTTGGCCGCATATTGTTCGGACCAAACAAATTGGGAGGTAAACATGGCGGCGCCCGCCACAACTCCGGCAATCAGTTTGCGTCGAATCCTTTTGTTATTCATTATTTTACTTTCCTCTAACGCGTGTTATTGCGGCAAACTAAACATGATTTCAACCAATTGTCCTTCCCGCTCAACCATAATGGAAACTTCAGTTAGCTCAGGTAATTGGCTCATCATTTCTAATGCCTGACTCATCACGGTCAGGTCATATCCATTAATCGATTTAGCTAAGTCATTGGCTTTAAAGCCTGCTTGTTTAAATAAATTGACATCTTTGCCGGGGTTCAGACGATAGCCGACCACATTTTCACCCTGTTTTACCGGAGAAATGGCGATGTAATCGGTAATTTTACTGGGGTCGGCCAATAGCTCGCTGCGGGATTCGGCCAACTCTTGGGAGATTTCTGCATTTTTACGCTGATCGACACGGCTGGCGACTTCAACTTTATCGCCCTTGGCTTTTTGTAACTGCTGATTGGCGGGGCTTTGACTGGTATAGACTAGACCGTCGAGCATCAAGGTCTCATAGCGGCCTGCGTTAGTGATAATAATACGGTCGGCGTAGACTTCTTTGAGTGAGGCTGAGGTGCCTTTAATCTTATCGCCAAGGCTGTAGGTTTCTTGACTGCCACTGGATTCGATAATGGCGAGGCCCTTTTGATCGGCCGTCGAAGCCACCACACCCGTTAACTGGATAGACAGGGTCGTCTTAGGTGCATCGGTCACAGTTTCAACGACTTCAGCCTTAGGTTGCTCGGATTTAGGCGCGGCAGTGCCGAAGAGTCCCAGTTGCTGCAGAGCGGCGAGATCGACTTGCCCAGCCCCTTTTCCAGTCGTCACGGCCGTCGGGGACCAAGCGCTTGGGGATGAGGTTGTCGGTACGAGTTTCCATGTAATTTGCGCGGCTAACAGTAAACTCGCCACTAAACCTAGCCAGAAAACAAACTGGCTCAATGGCTTATGTGGGATACCGGCGGCTTTCGCGATAACTTTATCTAATAAATCCATATTTATGTGGACCCTCAATACAGGTCTCTATTCTGATTAGGTAATAATAATGCCCGCCACATGCTAACCTAGGCTGCATTTGGCAACAACCCCATAACAGTATTGCAATTGGCGAAAATTGCCCAATTATGCTAACTTTGCCCGCCTTAAAAGGGTGTGAAGCATGCCTCCCTTTAACATAATAGAAATGCGACTCACGCATTTTATTACTCAGCATGTGAACTCATCGATCTTTTATCTTGGAGACACTATGACGCAAAGTGCTAGCGACAACACCAGTGTTCGACTCGACAAATGGCTGTGGGCCGCGCGTTTTTACAAAACCCGCGCCATTGCCAAGGAAATGATCAATGGCGGCAAAGTACATTACAACGGCGCGCGCGCCAAATCTAGTAAGAATGCCGAGATAGGTGCCGTCCTTAAGATACGCCAGGGATATGACGACAAAGAGATCGTCATAAAAAAATTATCAGAATTGCGCCAAAGTGCGTCAATTGCGCAAGAATTGTACGAAGAAACGGCAGCCAGTGTGGCAAAACGCGCGGTAAACGCCGAAGCGAGGCGATTGAACATACTCAATAATCCTGCGCCAGACCATAAACCGGATAAGAAGCAACGACGTCAGCTCATTCGGTTTAAAGACTTCTAGGCTTTAAAAGTTACTCAATAGTGAGACACAAGATGAACCAAGATATTTTACACCGCTACCTGTTCGACAATGCCGATGTGCGTGGCGAACTGGTACAACTGCAAGACAGCTATCAACATGTGATAGGTTCACATGCTTATCCCCCAGTGCTACAGGTTTTGCTCGGCGAGTTGATGGCCGCGACCTCATTGTTAACCGCCACCTTAAAGTTCAGTGGGGATATCAGTGTTCAGTTACAGGGAAATGGCCCAGTGTCACTGGCGGTGATCAACGGAAATAACCTGCAACAACTCCGCGGCGTGGCACGCTGGGATGGCGCATTAGCCGATGACGCTAACCTTGCCGATCTCTTTGGCGAAGGCTATATGGTAATCACCCTCACGCCAGATGAAGGTGAGCGCTATCAAGGGGTTGTGGCATTAGACAAGCCCACATTGGCCGCCTGTGTTGAGGAATACTTCAATCAATCTGAGCAGTTGCCTACCTCACTCTGGTTATTTGCTGACGGTAAACAAGCGGCGGGGATGTTCCTACAAATTCTGCCAAGCCAAGAAGATCACAACCATGACTTCGAGCATTTGAGCCAGTTAACCTCGACCATTAAAGCCGAAGAGTTATTCACTTTAGAGGCGCAGGACGTATTACACCGCTTGTATCATCAGGAAGAAGTGCGCCTATTCGACCCTATCGAGGTGAGCTTTAAGTGCACTTGTTCACGGGAGCGCAGCGCCGCGGCAATCAAGACTCTCGACCGCGCCGAAGTTGAAGCCATTCTGGCCGAAGATGGCAATGTCGCTATGGGTTGTGAATACTGCAACGCAAACTATGTGTTCGATGGCATAGATATAGCGGCAATATTCGCCAACGGTCAATCGGCAAATACCCAACAGTAATCAATAGATTAATTAAAAATGGGCACATTTTTGTGCCCATTTTTTTATTCCGCAGCGATCTAGCTCACACTTTACTCCCCGCTTAGGCTACAATCGCCACACTTTGTCCCAGAGCGTGACTCGGGTGATAAATAAACAAATCGGCAGACGATCGATAATAAAAATAACCTTATAAATACAAATACATGGAGACCTCACTATGGCAGATGGATTACACCGCGTTCACTACAACCCTTCAACAGCACAACTGGTCGAATTTGCCCTGCTACGCGGCGAAGGTGAATTGACCGCCAATGGCGCATTAGTCGCAAAAACAGGGGCACGCACAGGCCGTTCACCCGGCGATCGTTTTATTGTAAAAGAACCCGGTTCGGCAGCCGATATCGAATGGGGCCCAGTTAACCAAGCATTTGATGCGGGTGCCTTTGAAGGTTTATGGGCGCGGGTAGAGGCCTTCCTCGCCGATAAAGAGCTGTTTGTCTCCGACCTCGAAGTGGGTGCAGATGCAGAACACTATCAGCCAGTAAGAGTCACCACTCAATACGCTTGGCATCAACTGTTTGCCCGCAACCTTTTTATCATTCCAGAAGAATTTAACCGCCAAGATAAGCCCGTATGGCAAATCATTAATGCCCCTGACTTTGTCTGCGATCCAACGCGCGACGGCACCAACTCAGAGGCGGCGGTGATCTTAAACTTCGCCGAACGCAAAGTGCTGCTCGCGGGCCTGAAATACGCCGGCGAAATGAAAAAGTCTATGTTCTCGGTGCAGAACTTCCTGCTACCCGCCCAAGGTGTGCTCCCTATGCACTGCTCGGCCAACGTAGGTAAAGATGGCGACACTACGCTATTTTTCGGCCTATCTGGCACGGGTAAAACCACGCTATCGGCCGATCCAAAACGTTTCCTGATTGGTGACGATGAACACGGCTGGGCACCGGGCGGCGTATTTAATATCGAGGGCGGTTGCTACGCTAAATGTATCGATTTAAGCCAAAAAAATGAGCCCGTGATTTGGGATGCGATTCGTTTCGGCACTGTGCTCGAAAACGTCGTGATGGATGAACATCGCGTGCCAAACTACAAAGACGGCAGCCTGACGGAAAACACCCGCGCGGCCTACCCGCTAGAGCATATCGCCCAGCGTAAAGAAGATAACCGTGGCGCCGAGCCCCATGCGGTAGTGTTCTTAACCTGCGACGTGTCTGGCGTATTGCCACCGGTTTCTATCCTGAGCAAAGAGCAGGCGGCGTACCACTTCTTGTCGGGTTATACCGCCAAGGTGGGTTCGACTGAAATCGGCTCAACCTCGGCCATTCAATCGACCTTCTCAACTTGCTTCGGCGCGCCTTTCTTCCCTCGCCCTGCAGGCGTGTATGCTGAACTGCTCATGAAGCGCATTGAGTCCTTCGGCAGCCAAGTGTACTTAGTCAACACTGGCTGGACAGGCGGTCCGCATGGCGTTGGTAAGCGTTTCGATATTCCAACGACCCGCGCTATCGTCGATGCGATTGTCAGCGGTGAGTTGAAAGATGTTGAAACCGTCCACTTAGACACCTTGAACCTTGCCGTTCCTGTCGCTGTGGCGGGTGTGGATAGCAATTTACTCAATCCAATGAATACCTGGAGCGATAAAGCGCTATACGCCGAATATGCTCAAAAACTGGCCGAAGCTTTTACAAAAAACTTCGCTAAGTATCAAGTATCCGACGCTATCCGCAACGCAGGCCCCAAAGCATAAGCACTTAAACTGCAGAATTATAAGTAAAAAAAGCGCCGATCCAGTAATGGATCGGCGCTTTTTATTGGGCGTGAATATCGTACTTTTTTAGGTGATTTACCCGCATTTATCTCTTAAAAAAACGAAAGAAATTTAATTTTAGGTTGAATTTTTGTCTCTAAAACGTCTTAATAGATAGCTGGTGCGCATATTATGTTAGCGCTATTTCTTTCCCTAATTCACATTTAAAACTAAGGAGACATTATGTCAGCGGTACATGCTGCAGATGAAAATCCCATCTCACAGGCTATAGGTTCCCTCTGGGAACACCTCACCGAATCCATTCAATATTTCTGTTTATATGCCCTGTTAAGTACCTACCTCTTAGTCATTTTGAAACAGTGTTTCATTAGCGATAACAAAGCACTAGGAGGAGATGATCGATGAACTCCCTCTCTTACGTTTCATTGGCTATTTACTTTATTGCCATGCTCGCTATTGGTTTGTTCGCCTATCGCAAGTCGACCGATGATGTATCCGGCTATATTTTGGGTGGCCGCCAAGTCAGCCCGCAGGTCACTGCACTCTCGGCCGGCGCCTCGGATATGAGTGGCTGGATGCTGATGGGACTACCCGGCGCTATGTTTCTCGTTGGGTTTGAAACCCTCTACATCGCCCTCGGATTATTAATCGGTGCTCTAATCAATTATCTGGTAGTAGCCCCTAAATTGCGGGTCTATACTGAGGTCGCAGATAACGCGCTGACTATTCCTGAGTTCTTCGCCAAACGCTTTGGTCAGGCCGATAACAGTATTCGCATTATTGCCGCGGTGATCATAGTGATCTTTTTTACCCTCTATACCTCGGCGGGTTTAGTCGCGGGCGGTAAATTATTCGAATCCGCCTTTGGGCTGAACTACGATATCGGCCTAGTCGTTACCTTAGCCGTAGTAGTGTCATACACCCTGCTGGGGGGATTTTTAGCCGTCAGCCTCACCGACTTTGTGCAAGGCTGCATTATGTTTGTCGCCTTAATCTTAGTGCCTTTCGTGGCCTATCAAGAATTTACCAGCGCAGATCGCATGATGAACTTTGCCTATCAGTCGATCCCGCATTTTACCGATGCCATGCAAAATGTAACGCTGCTTGGGCTAATCTCTAGCCTCTCCTGGGGGCTTGGGTATTTCGGCCAGCCGCACATTATTGTGCGCTTTATGGCGATCCGCTCGGTTGCCGACATTAAAACCGCGAGACGCATCGGCATCAGTTGGATGACAGTGACCATTATCGGCGCCTTAGCGACGGGATTAGTCGGTATCGCCTACGCCAATAAATTTGGGATGAAACTGTCAGACCCTGAAACCATCTTTATCGTGTTTTCAGAGTTACTGTTCCACCCCTTGGTCAGCGGCTTCCTTCTGGCAGCGATTTTAGCGGCGATTATGAGCACAATTTCATCGCAGCTATTAGTCTCTTCGAGTTCGTTGACCGAAGATATTTACCGCACCCTCTCGAAGAAAGACGCGAGCGAAAAAGAGATGGTGAAAATGGGTCGTTACGGGGTTGCTGGTGTGGCGATAGTGGCTACCTTGCTGGCGCTCGACCGCTCTAACAACATCCTCTCCCTGGTGAGTAACGCTTGGGCAGGTTTTGGCGCCGCCTTTGGTCCGCTGGTATTGTTTAGTTTGTATAAAGCGAACCTCACCCATAAAGCGGCGATCGCGGGCATTATCTCGGGCGCATTCACGGTACTCTTTTGGATTTACGCGCCAGTGCTGGCCGACGGTAAGACCTTGAGCAGCTTAGTGTATGAGATGATCCCAGGCTTCGTGGTGAGCAGCACTGTTATCTACCTCGTCAGCCGATTCGATACCGATCCTTGTCCTAAAACCACCCAGCAATTCCATCAGGCCGGTCGTGTATTGGCCGAGGAAAGCTAAGGAGGCGTTATGACAGACTCTCCCCGTAAACGTATCGTCGTCAAAGTGGGGAGCGCCTTAATCGCGCCCCACAAGCAAGGTTGCAGTAGCCATTATCTCTTGGGCATCGCGCAGTTTATTACCTACTGCCGCGTCCAAGGGATACAAGTGGTTTTGGTTTCATCCGGCTCGGTTGCCGCCGGGTGGCATCATTTTGGTACTGACGAAAAACCCAGCGTGACAGTTAAGAAAGCCATGGCGGCAGCGGGTCAGGCGGATATGATGGCGACGTGGAATAAGCTATTTGATTTTCCGACCGCCCAATTGCTGCTGACCCATGGCGATTTACGTAATCGCGAGCGTTATATCAGTATTCGAGACACCATTTTTAGCCTGCTCGAACACGGTTTAATGCCGATTATCAATGAGAATGACGCCGTGACCGCCGACAAACTTAAGGTTGGCGATAACGATAATCTCTCGGCCATGGTGGCGGCTGCGGCCGATGCCGATACCTTGATCATTTGCTCGGATGTGGATGGGCTCTATGATCAAAATCCCCACGAGCATCCCACTGCCAAATTGATCAAGCAAGTGACTGAAATCAATGCCGAGATCTACGCCATGGCGGGAGGCGCCAGCAGCGATGTTGGCACGGGTGGTATGCGCACTAAGATCCAAGCCGCTGAGAAAGCCATCTCCCATGGCATTGAGACCTTTATTATCAATGGCTTTAATGCCGACTCCTTTAGCCAACTGCTAAAGGGGCAAAATCCGGGCACCCTCTTTACCCCCTACGAGAAACCGATGCAGGAACATTTGCATTGGATGACCCACACCTCGCAAGCGCAGGGCGAAGTGATCGTCGAGGATGATTTTAATCTCGCACTCGATCAGCATAGCGAGCAGCTAACCAGCGATGATGTGGTTGAAGTAAAAGGGGATTTTTCAGTAGGCGACACCATTCTAGTGCGTAAAGGCGATGGCACTAAGTTGGCGAAAGCCAAATCCAACTACAGCAGTTGCCTACTGAGCTTTATTACCGAGCAGGATGATCAGGCGTTTGCCAGTGAATTCCAGCAAAAAACCGGACCGATTATTTCCGATAAGAATATCGCCATTCTTAAATCCATTGGAGTGGATAAACTATGAGCCTAATCAAACAAATATCTGCCGATGCCGCCCATGCGGCCCGCACACTCGCCCAACTCGATGAGTCGTTAAAAAATACCGTTTTACTGGATATGGCGCGCTTATTAAGGGAAAAAACCTATGATATACAAAGTGCGAACCTGATTGATGTGCACCGCGCAACACAGGACAACCTAAGTCCTGCCATGGTCGATCGCCTCACCTTAAACCAAGATCGCATCGAGGCCATGGCGCAAGGGATAGAAACCATCGCCGCCCTGCCCGATCCCGTTGGCCGCGAGCGTTATATAGGAAAACGGCCAAATGGCTTGTCGATCAGCAAGATGCGTGTGCCACTCGGCGTGGTGTGTATGATTTATGAGGCGCGCCCGAATGTCACCGCCGATGCCGGCGCATTGTGCTTTAAATCCGGTAATGCGGTGATCCTGCGTGGCGGTAAAGAAGCACTGCACACCAGCCAAGTGATAGCCAACATTTTACAGGCGGTACTGACTGCCTATGGCTTACCTAAAGCACTTATCAGCGTGATCCCAAATCCTGACCGCGCCCTGATGTTAGAGCTGATGCAACAGCGGGAGTTTATCGATGTGATCATCCCCCGAGGTGGCGAAGGACTGATTAATTATGTGACTGAAAACAGCAGCATTCCGGTTATTCAACACTTTAAGGGCGTGTGCCATTTATATGTGGATAAAGACGCCAATCAAGATATCGCCTTGGATTTGCTGCTCAATGGCAAAACCCAACGCACGGGAGTGTGCAATGCCCTCGAAGGCTTGTTAGTGCATAAGGATATCGCGCCGCGATTCCTGCCCCGTGTCGCCAAAGCACTGGCGGAGCATCAAGTTAAGATCAATGCTTGCCCCCAAGCCGCCGCGTATTTCGACGCCTGCACTTATATGGCAGAAGAGGATTTTGGCCAAGAATACTTGGACTTAGAGATAGCCATTCGCCAAGTCGACAGCTTTGAAGTCGCCACCCAACATATCGACAAGTTTGGCAGCCATCATACCGAGGTGATTTGCACCGACAATGAACTCACCGCCGCCCGCTTTCAACGCACAGTGGATGCCGCAGTGGTGATGGTCAATGCCTCATCGCGTTTTTCCGATGGCAGCGAACTCGGCCTCGGCGCCGAAATCGGCATAGCCACCACTAAGCTACATGCCTACGGCCCCATGGGACTCGAAGCCCTAACCACGGAAAAGTTTTTAGTTTCAGGCACAGGGCAGATTAGGGCTTAGCGATTATTAGCAGAACGGGATTTACTGATTGTGAGCCCTGCAAATGATTAAGCACTGGCATTCCAGTGACACGCCATTAACTCGTCCCTGAGGGCTCGACGGCGGCATCCATGCCGCCAACGGTCACTTACATGCCAGTGCTTAACCTACCTAACCAATTAATAAAATTATAGATTTTTTACAACTATACATTATGAATAATTTTACAATGGGTGGAGCATTAAATTTCTCTACTGTATTCTTTTATTCGTAAAAAGTAGCTGTATTTAGTAATTGCTCACTAAAATTGAAAATATCATCAAGTTTATCAATTGGATGTCGTGTTTCATCTTTATCCGGACCTATGATACCTAAGTATTTTTGTTTGGCATTGAAATGTAAACGGCAGAGTGGCTTCCTGTTATTGTCATCGAGCAATATACCAAAGTAGCTTTGGGTATCTCTTGCGATTACTCGGCTTAAGTCTACTTTCTGTCTAAGTATTGCTTTTATTATGTTGTAACCTTCTATTTCCTCGCTTGTTGTTACAACTTTTGCTTTTTCATCTTCGGTTTTTACAATGACTTCTTGCTGCTGGGCTTCTGACGCTGCTTTGTCATTGCTTAATGCTGTTTTTAAGCGCTCATTGATGCTATCACTTAAGAATTGCATAAGTGCTTTGTGGGTAATGTCGTAAAACTGCTGCTTTACTTTTGGGGTTAGCGTGCCTTCATAGCTACGTGAAGCAAAGAATCTTACGAATTCTTCTTCAGGTTCTTTAAATTGTTCTGCAATAATTTTTTTTATTTGGCTTAAGTATTTTAGCTCGCCAGCACTACTAACTATTGAATCTATATTAAATACTGATTTAGCAAGCTTTTTTACTTCAGGAATAATGTGCTCATCTATGCTTTCAAGATCAAATTTTAAAAATGGTTTTTCATCCATTTTGTTTGGGGCGTCTGAATCAGTAAATATTTGATATTCAGCCCCATTGGTGAGTATGGCTAGACGGGCGTTGGTGACAGAAAAGTATCTAAACAGTTGGGATGCGTGTTTTATTGTGAGCTTCTCACCGTATTTTTTACACTCTATCAGTATTTGTACTTCACCATCTTTCATTAGAGCGTAATCAACTTTCTCGCCTTTTTTACTGGCCGTATCAGCCGTAAATTCTGGTATTACTTCTGTTGGATCATATACATCCCAGCCTAAGACTTTGTCTAAAAACGGCATAATCAGCGCATTTTTAGTGGCTTCTTCTGTTAGTAGGTTATTTTGAATTTGTGGTATGCGTCTTGCGAGTACATTTATACGTTCAATAAAATCCATCTCATTGCCCTCTATGTTTGGGTATTAGTACCAAACTACATTATCTTAGATCAGTACGGAGTACCAAAT
Organism: Shewanella putrefaciens; assembly: GCF_016406305.1. Taxonomy (NCBI): domain Bacteria; kingdom Pseudomonadati; phylum Pseudomonadota; class Gammaproteobacteria; order Alteromonadales; family Shewanellaceae; genus Shewanella; species Shewanella putrefaciens. Next base: position 121,144 of record NZ_CP066369.1, on the reverse strand, counting down.
AACTTTGCAAAGTTGGCCATGCAGGTAATTGATTCATATTCCATTAGCACTCTTATATGCACTTACTATAGGCATTAAAATTATGCTTTAAAGGTTACAGAGAAATACCGAAATTGAAGAAATTAAGCACTCTCGCGGAAGTGACCGTTGGCGGCATGGCCGCTCATTCACATCCATGTGATCGCGACATTCGCACATCCATATGCAGCAGATGCCGCCGTCGAGCCCTCAGGGACGACTTCTTATAAAATAAAAAGGTGGCGTGTCACTGAAGTGAGAGTGCTTAATAGCACCCGTTACTAAACCCTGTACAAAACTTCGCGGCATAGTTTACTCCACCCCATCACATTGGGATTTACCCGCTTGATAACAGCTGGGTTGCCGTGGGCAGACTGCGCCGCGGGAGCAGATAAGCCGAGCATCGTTTTTAATGCCACGCTCAATCCAGTTGATATTCAATATCTTAGCCACACTCACTAAGTCACTTTTAATATGCTTAGGAATCGTGACAGAGCCGCCACCAGAGACGCAGGCGGCTTTTAAATCATGGGCGATAGAGAGCGCATCTTTACCTTGGGCTTCAATTGCCGGGTTTAAGTCGATACCAGCGCAGAGCACATGGGGGTTGCCCGCCGAGTCTTCGACCTTAATCGACTCGCAGCAGTAAATCCGTGGCTCATTGCCCACATTTAAAATTGAAATTTGCGCCGAAGTGCCGACCGTTGGCTCGCTGATCATCCTAAATACTGCCCAGTGCTGGCATGGGTCCTCGACTAGCCGCATATTGCCCCACGGCAGGGGAATACCATTGCCACGGTAAACCGCTTTGAGTTTGCCTGGCGCGTAGGCATCAAAATAATGCCAATGGGGATAAGGCGATACCACAGTCATGCGCCGCATGGCGACCGAGGCCGACACTTGCAGCTGCTTATGCACTTCAATCTCATAACCGTGGCGGTCGAGCAATTGCCGATAGGGCACTTTAGGGCACAACAGGGCGCCGGCAAAAAAGCTCGATTCAAAATCACGCCACGCATGCAAAATATCCTGTGCATTCAATGTATTGGATTGCATGGTCACTTCTTCATCCATCTCCAGTTTGCGGCCCGAGATCATCACACTCTTAAGCCCATCTTTGTTGTGTAATACACAATGGCCGATATGGGCGGCGAGATCGTACTTAAGCCGGCTGGGGCGGTTTTTAAGCATTTTATTGATGTAAATCGTGCTCGGCGGCTCGAAAAATGATGTGACTAACTGGTGCGAACTGATGCCTCGCTCGTCGATAACTTCCTGTGGCGTGCTATCAATCCATTTGATTTTTAAGCCTATGCCCTTGGCGATATCCAGCATATCTTCGAGGGATAATGGCATACGTTTAAGCCCAACCTCCTCGGCGGCGCGCTCAAGATCGGGAAAATGGTTTTGATGGTGTTCCTGATGGGCGCGGATCAACAAATGGGCAAATTGCCGACCCGAGATCCCGGTCTGCGATAACATTTCCGGTATCGCTATTTGCAAAATATCATTGGAAAACAAAAAGCTGGGCTCGAGTGCCATGCCGCTAATCCCACCACGGCGACCCTTATCTGGCGTGATGGCGCTTTCTTCGGGCACATCATCTAAAAACCAGTCGACCTCTTTCTGAAACACGGCGGCGATCACCGCCAACATCTCGGCACTCGGCACCCGTTTTCCGCGTTCGATCATCGACAAATATGACACAGAGGGCGCACTGCCCGCATCGACGCGGATGCAACGTGCCGATAAATCTTCCATGGTTAAATTGTTACGTTTCCGTAGGTTACGTATTTTAGTCCCGAGGAAGTGTGATTTTCTCATCAAGCTCTGGTCATTGCGCATTTTGTAAAATTCACATTGTAAAATTTTTATTGTGAAATTGTAGTCAAAAAAAGACTAGACTACAAATCAAGCAATCAAGGAAAGACTAATGCGCACAAGCTAAGCCATTCCAGTACCAGAAATGCTTAACGATTCACCTTAAAAGTGGATAAGCACTTAAAGCGGACAAACCAAATTGAAGACAAACTTTGATAGGCCACAAGTTAAATCAAAAACCTGAATTTTTTAAATTGAAAGAGTAAGAGGAACGAGCGATGAATATGTCAATGATCCAGAGCAACCAGATCCAACCGAATCTAAATAGCCTCATCGCAGAAGAAGTGCTCGCCGTGGCCCAAGTGAACGTCGCCGAGCACGAGAAAATCGCCAAGGCGAAACAGTTCCTCGACAGAGCCTTTCCACTTAACTCGGGTTCACATCAGGATGTGAGCAGTTATGTGGTTTACTATCAGCACCTGTTGGCCTTTTTCGCCGATGGTAGCCACAGTGGTTTACGTCAGCCAAAACAGTTTGTGGCCTTTAACGGCACCAAAGACTCCCCCAGCGCCATAGTGTTGCAGGATCAAGGTTGCCATGTAGAACTCAGTTTCGACCGCAGCGGTATGATAGGAGCAAGGGATCTGGCCAATCTGGAAGATGTCCAAATCGAAGCGCCATTATCGATGGAAACAACGGAAGCTCGTTCTAGCGCTTCTCGCCATTGGCTCAGTTTGCTGCATGCGGGTATGTCCAGTGCTAACGATACCCAAGATAAACAATTTACCGCCAAGGATGGTGGTGATTACAGCTTGAAAAATATAGTAAATTTATAATCTATCGAGGAGATTAACGGATTTAAGTTAATCTCCTTCCCTTCGCTGCTACTTTATCTCGTCATCCGTCATCCGTCATCCGTCATCCGCAGAACAGTAAATAAAACTGACTAATCAATTAAGTTAAATTGATTTTATTGAAGCAAGCAGTCACAGCTATAATGCCCTCCACTCAACCTCCAAGATCCATCCCTATTAATCGCCATATTGTGGCTGCCGCTTAATATGAAGATCTGTGTTGGAACGATAAACCCTAATCGCTCGAGCCTAAGGTGTTATGAATTCTTCGTCGACATTGACCCAACAGAATAAACGTCAGCGTATTATTTTCATTTGTGCGGGCCTGTTATGCCTCGCGCCTTTTATCTCGTCCCCCATGGCGTTAGTGCTGGGCTTCACCTTAGCCAGTCTTGGCTGGGTGCCAACCCAATGGAATATTGCCGCACTCACCAAAAAACTCCTGTCTTATTCGATCATTGGCTTAGGGTTTGGGATTAATTTAAATGCGGCGATCGAGGCGAGCAGTAACAACTTTGGCCTAATTGTCGGCTCCATTTTTTTTACCTTAGCCCTAGGCTTTGTACTCACCCGCGCACTGAAATTTGATCCAGTCACGGGTCACTTGATTGCCTCCGGTACCGCTATTTGCGGTGGCAGCGCCATTGCCGCAGTGGCGCCAGCCATCAATGCCCGCAACGATCAAACCGCCACGGCATTGGCCTGCGTATTTGTGCTCAATTCAGTCGCGCTATTTTTATTCCCAGCACTCGGCCACTTGCTCAATATGAGCCAATACGATTTTGGCGTGTGGAGTGCTATCGCCATTCACGATACTTCATCAGTTGTTGGCGCGGCTTCGGCCTACGGCGATGAAGCCTTAAAAACCGCAACCACCATTAAACTCGCCCGTGCCCTGTGGATCATCCCGATTGCATTGGTCAGCGCTATGCTGTTTGGTGGCGATAAGCGCAAACTTAACCTACCGTATTTTATCGGTTTTTACTGTTTAGCCATTGCGGTGGCCCATTGGTTGCCACAATTTAATGCCGTGTATGACATCCTATTTACTGTGTCAAAACGTGCCTTAGTGCTGTGTTTGTTTTTGATTGGTGCGGGAATTACAGTGCAGAAAATGCGGGCGAGTGGCCCCAAACCGCTGTTGCTTGGGGTGATGCTGTGGGCAGCAATCGGAATAATGTCTCTAGTGTATATTTTGTATTTTCAATAACTAAAGCTTAAGGTTACTCGGCACTTGGCTTGATCCGCCAAGCCCAACTGAGGACGCCAACAAAGGCAGAAAATTCGATAAGTGAACGCACTAACCCTGTGGTTTGCGTCGAAGCGATCAAGGCAATCAGGGAAAACACGATAATCAGCCAGTTTTTCAATTGCATCTTCCTGCAAACTTAGGGGATGCTCATTATTGTTTAGAACTAAAAACTCAGCAAATATCGATTTTCAATAACAAATAGCTATAACAGCTAAGCCCATGCTGTGGTCATTAGGCCGCCTGATGGCTTGACCCCGCTTCGTTCGCTGCAAGATCTTGATTATGCTCTTGAATAAAGTCTTCCATAAACCAAGCACAAAAAGTATGGCGTCCATCGACTGCCGCTTTACCATAAATGGTCGAGGCCTGCTGCCTGACGGTTTTTTCTTTAGTCTGGCGCACTTCGGCAATTTCTTTAAAACTTAGGCCCTTAAGCAGTAAAAATGCCACTTGCTGCTCACTCTTAGTAAAGCCCCAAGTCTCGAATTGCTGCGACACGGCTTGGCTGTATTCTTGTCTGGCAGAACGCATCTGCGTCGACAGATTGTCGATTTTTTTATCCGCATGCTCGAGCCGTTTAGCCAAGGCTTTAACCTCGCGGGAGCGGCGAATAAGGTCATAACTTAAGTACATAGCACCAATAGCCGTAAGCACTAACAGTACGGCTTCCTGCGCGATATGCCATTGGGGAATACCCAATTGCATGTCGGAAGTGATGTCGAAAAGCTTAAAGCACATGATCAAGGCCAACAGACCAATAATGACAAGATCCTTCATTTAAAACTCCTAAACAAAAGCAAAATCAACCAATTATTTTATGGGACATATGTACCATGGGCGGTTTTATGATACATGTCCCCCACGACTTTCCCCCACCAATCCCTACACTGACAGTACACTTTAATACCATAGAATCGTCCTATGTCTGTCAGTACGTCTTGTATCAAGTTATGTCTGTTGGCAAGCTTAGTCAGCAGCAGTTTCCTGTGTCTCGCCGCGAATTCCGAACCTTCTGCTAATTTCGAGCTATCTCAAGCACTCTCCACCAGCCAAGCTAGATTAGATTCTTTATCTCAATCGGGCGGTCAGTTACCGCCATCGCAAATAAATTTAAGCAGTTCATCTTGGCTCAATGGTCTACCGAGCATTAGCCTGAGCCACTTAGGTAGCCTAGATAATGGTAACAGCTACGAGCAGGAACTCTCACTCAATTTGCCAATAAAATCCCCTGCTTTGCACAGTAGCGATAAACAAATTAAACAACTCACCCAAGGCATTCAGGTACAACAAGCCGCGCTGCAGGGCCTGTATTTATCGGGATTATTGCGCCAAAGCCTGTGGGAACATCGCCTCGCCGCCGTAAAACTGGCCCAGTTAGATCGCAAGAGCCAATTACTCGACAAACTCCATAGTCAGCAAAAGCAACTCACGGATGCGGGCGAACTGCCGATTGCCAACATACTCCTGTTAGAACGCGAACTGGTGGATATTGCACTGGAGCGGGTCGACCTTAACCAGCAACTGGCCGAGGCGCTTGCCCTCTACCAGCAACTTACCGGGCAAGAGCAAATACCGCAGAACATAGCCGAAACTGCGAGGCCACTTTCTACGGGCACTCAAAACAATGACATGCTAGCGCAGCATCCGTTGTGGCAACTGTTAAGCCTGCAAAAGCAGCAACAGCTGTTGATCATCCAAAGCCAGCAAGCGGGGAATAACGATCCTTGGACTGTCTCACTCACGACCAAAAATACCGCCGATAATCAAGTCGATGATCAACAGCTTGGCATCGCCGTTTCTGTGCCACTGACCTTAGGTTCAGCCCTATCGCAAACCGAATTATCCCAATGGCAACAAGCCAATGCCGAGCACACGCTCAACCTCGACCGTACCTATATCGAGCTAAAAACTCAGCTTAAAAAGCTAGAGCAACAGCAACAAAATCTGCTCGACCAACAGACATTGCTAACCCAAGCTCTGCACCTTAGCCGCACCATCACAGAGGAGTTGGCTAAGGTTAAAGACCAAAACCAAGTTAGCTACGAAGTCTGGCTGCGCCGCTATATGGATGCCCTCGATACCGAATCCCGCTTGGCACTGAACCAAGTCGCGCAGCAACAACTGCACTCCCAACAACTGCAAGCCGTAGGAATTTCATTATGATGGCCAAGTACAGCGCATGCCTTTTCTGTCTATCCGCCAGTGTTGCCACCTTAGTGCAGGCTGAATCCTTAACCATTAGTTCCCTCGGTAATTTAGACCTGAGTTATGTGCAGCCGCAAAAAGTCGCCAGCTATGAGGGCAGTCCATTGCCCGCGCAGGTTGAAATCCTCCCAGGTAATGATTACTGGATCAGCACGCCGGAGAATATCCAACAGATCAGCTTCCTAGTCGGCCAAGGCCAGCTGGTTACTAAGGGCCAAGCGATAGTCAAACTGACAGGGCCAGAAGTGTTCCACTACCTCACCCAAGTCGAAGCCGCCAGCAGCTTATACCAACTGGCAAAGAGCCGTTATGAGCGCAATAAACCCTTAGTAAACAATGGCAGTATCAGCGCCGAAAAGTGGCGAGAGATCAGCCAAGACTACTTCAGCACTCACCTCGAATACGAGCACATGCAGCATTTTATGGAGATAGTCAAAAGCACAGATGCCACCACAGACTCCCTAGTGGTAGGCACGCCAGTGGCGGGGATCGTTAAACTCAATCAAGTGAATGGGCCTTATATGGCGGGTTCACAGCTATTCTCACTGGTGCCTAGCGACAGTATTCGCGTCAAGGTCAGCGTGCCTATGAGCCAGTCACATTCGCTCTCAGCGGTGAATATCAATCAGTGCCATATCGCCATCGAGTCCGTGTCGGCCATCGCCGAAGGTGCCTTTGTGACCGCTTGGTCATCACCCGTACCGCAGGAGTGTAACTTACTGTTAGGACAACAGATCACTGTGATACCCGAGTATCAAAAGGCGGTGTATTTATTGCCTAAAAATAGCGTATTCAGTTGGGAGCAAGACAGCCAAGTCTTCACTAAAACCGCCGACACGCTCACCTCGATTACGATCGATATTCTTGGCTCAACCCCCGAGCAATATATCGTTGAAAGCGATCAAGATCTCAGCCAAATCCAAGTGTTATCCCAGTCAGTTGCTGCAGTCAAAGGCATAATGCTTGGCTTAGGAGGCGAATAAGATGTTGACCTCAGTCATCCGCTTTTCGCTTACGCAGCGCTTATTTGTGCTGATTGTGGCGCTGATCATCATGTTAGCGGGAGCACGAGCCTGGTTTTCCATTCCCTTGGATGCCTTTCCCGATATTTCGCCCACCCAAGTGAAGATCATCCTCAAGGCGCCCGGCATGACGCCGGAGGAAATTGAAGCACAAATAACCGTGCCGATTGAAACTGAATTGTTAGGCATTCCCCATCAATCGATTCTGCGCTCGACCACTAAATACGCCATCAGCGATATCACCCTAGATTTCGACGAAGGCACAGATATCTATTGGGCGCGCCAGCAGGTGAGCGAGCGCATCGCCGCCGTGTGGGACAGTTTCCCTGAAGGTGTAACCGGTGGCGTGGCGCCTATGAGTACCCCACTCAGTGAAATCTTTATGTTTTCACTCGAAAATCCCAATCTATCGCTAATGGAAAGGCGTCAATTACTCGAATGGGAAATCCGCCCACTGTTACGCACCGTTGCGGGTGTCGCCGATGTGAATATCCTCGGAGGCTATGCTAAAAGCTTTAGTGTGACCCCTAAACCTGCAGCCATGGCGGCCGCGGGTGTGAGCTTTGCGGCGCTGCAACAGGCGATAGTGGAGAATAATCACAACGAAGGCGCGGGCAAGCTCACTATTGGTACAGATACCATCATAGTGCGCGCCGAAGGTCGCATCGATGATATCGACGAGCTCAAACAATTAGTGATCAAGGCCGATGATGCCAGAGTGTATCGACTGCAGGATTTGGCCGATATTCAAATTGGCCACTTAGCCCGCTATGGCGCAGTCACTAAAGACGGCAATGAAACCGCCGAAGCCTTAATCATCGCCCTAAAAGACGCCAATACCGCACAAGTAGTCAAAAACATTAAAGAAAAACTCGATCAAATCAGCCTAACCTTGCCAGAAGGGAGCCAGATAAACACCTTTTATGACCGCGCGAATCTGATCAATACCGCGATTGAGACCATCTCCAATGCCTTATTCGAAGCCGTAGTGTTGGTGATCATCTTGCTGGCGCTATTTTTAGGTAACGTGCGCGCCGCATTGGTCGTGTCACTCTCGCTGCCTCTTGCCGCGTTGATGACGTTTTTGATGATGGATTACTTCAATCTTTCTGCGAACTTAATGAGCCTAGGCGGACTGGTTATTGCCATCGGCATGTTAGTGGATTCATCTGTGGTCGTGGTCGAAAACATGGTGAATCTCATCGCTACTAAGCAGAGATTACCGCGGCTGCATTTGATTTTTCGCGCAACCAAGGACGTTGCCATTCCCGTGGTATCGGGCACAGTGATCGTCATGATAGTGTTCTCGCCTCTGCTGACCTTGAGCGGGCTCGAAGGCAAACTCTTCACTCCGGTTGCGGTCACTATCGTGTTTGCCATGCTGTCGGCGCTGGTGTTGTCCTTAACTGTTATTCCGGTTATCGCCTCTTACCTCGTCAACGAAAAAGCCGCCAAGGAACCTAAGGCGATTGAAAAGCTTAAACAGCTTTATCTGGCCAGCCTCAAGGGCACGTTTAGCCATCAAAAACGCTTTATGGTGATCGCCTTTAGCTTGCTTATCGTCAGCTTAGGCTTGTTCGGGTTAGTGGGAAAAACCTTTATGCCGACCTTAGATGAGGGCGACATTATCCTGCAGTTGGAGAAATCCCCATCGATTTCACTCGAAGCTTCGATTGCCATCGACAAGCAAATTCAGCAAACCTTGCTGGCTAAAGTTCCTGAAATCAAACAAATGGTGGCGCGTACTGGCGCGGATGAAATCGGCTTAGATCCCATGGGGCTCAATGAAACCGATGTGTTCTTAGAACTTCTGCCCCGCAGCGAATGGCGCTTTGCCAATAAAGAAGCGCTTATCGATGCGATCCGCACTGTGTTATTGGACTATCCCGGCGTTAATTTTAACTTTACTCAACCGATACAAATGCGTGTGTCCGAAATGCTCACCGGCAGCATTGGCGACGTGGCGATTAAGGTCTTTGGTAATGATATCGACACCTTAGGCCAGCTCACGAGCCAAATCCAACAGCTGGTTAATGCCACCAGCGGCAGCGTCGATGTGAAAATGGCGATGATCGAAGGCAGTCCTTTTATCAACCTCACCTTAGATAACGAGCTTGCCCGTGGCTTTGGCATGAGCACCTTGGAGTTTGCCCGCTATCTGAAAAGCCAACTCGAAGGCGTGATAGTGACCGAAGTGCTGCAGGGTAAGAAGCGCACGCCCGTGCTGATGGCGAATAATCAGAGCCAATTAAGCAGCATTAATGAGCTTAAAAATCAGTTACTGGTGATGCCTGATCACTCCTTAAAACGCCTGAGTGATGTCGCCACCTTAAGTTATAAACAAGGCCCCATCCTTATCGAGCGTGAGCAAGGTAATCGCTTTTCAGTGATCACCACCAACGTGCAGGGTCGCGATATTGTGAGTTTTGTAGAAGAGCTCAACGCTAAAATCGCAAAGGAAATCAAACTCCCGAGCGGTTATAGCGTGAGTTTTGGTGGCGAGTTTGAAAACCAGCAACGGGCCACCAGCAATCTCCTATTAGTGATCCCCATTGCTATCGCACTGATCACTTTGATTTTATTTACCACATTTGGCTCACTTGCCAAAGCGGGCTTAATCCTTGCCAACGTCCCCTTCGCTATGATGGGCGGCATAGTTAGCCTGTATTTATCGGGGGAATATTTATCTGTACCCGCCTCGGTTGGCTTTATCGCCCTGCTCGGTGTCGCTGTGCTCAATGGCGTGGTGATGGTCAGCTATTACGAACAAACCAAGCACATGTTTAGCAACCTGCGCGAACGGGTGGAACAAGGTGCAGCGCGGCGTTTGCGGCCCATTTTGATGACGGCGACAACGGCCATGTTTGGCCTAATACCGCTAGTGTTTGCCTCGGGTCCTGGGGCTGAAATTCAAAAACCCTTAGCGATTGTGGTGATTGGCGGCCTGCTCACTTCAACCATTACCACACTGTATTTACTGCCAATTCTGTATTTTTGGCTGGAGAAACGTAAATGAGCACAGAACAACTGTTAGTACTGATCGCCCAAAATGATATTAAGGACGACATAGTCGATACCTTGATAGAGTTGGAGTTTCTATCGGGTTTTAGCCTAGGCAATATTTGTGGTTTCAGCCGTGAACACAGCCATTTTAATATCAAGGAACAAGTGGAAGGTTATCGGGAGTTCTGCAAATTCGAAATCATGCACCCCGCAGCGCAACAAGCGGCACTGCTCGCGGCGCTGGCGTTGGTCTGCAAACATAATCCCTGTCGCTATTGGATTATGCCCATCTATCAAAATGGCACTCTATCCTAATTTGCAGCGCCATTAACCGCGTTAAATCTAGGTATACCGACCTTATCACTAAGGTCAGTATGCCTTTAAAATAACGACCAAATTGGAAGATCAATAGAAAGGTGTTGGGTCAATATCCAATGAACTTGGCGAGACACCCCGCTCAATATGTAGCTCAGACTTGAGGAGATCAACCATAGTGACTTCGGTGTAACGCTTTGCCTTTAAAGAATAAAAACATTTTACAATCGGGTGCAGTGCGTCTCTGTCTTTCGAGGCCCAAACAATGCCGATACGGCCATCCGATAATTCAACTAAGGAGCCCACAGGATAAACGCCTATGCAGCGAATAAACTCATAGACCAGTTCTCTATCTAGGTGGAATGGCGTCAGGCTAAGGAGAATTTTAAAGGCCGCAGCAGGACTCATGGCCTCTTTGTAGCAGCGCGTCGCCGTCAAGGCATCGAAAATATCGACGATACAACTCATGCGCCCATGGCGGGGGATTTCATCACCCTTCAGCCCCCTTGGATAACCTCGACCATCTAACTTTTCATGGTGCATCAAACAGATATCTTTACTGATCTGCGAAAGACCATTAGTTTCGTTCATAATTTCAAGCGCATACACTTGGTGCAGCTTCATATGCTCAAATTCTTCCGGCGTCAGTTTGCCCGGCTTGTGCAGCACTTTATTGTCGACTTTAATCTTGCCAATATCGTGCAAAATACCACCGACGGCCATTTCCCGCAGCATCTCACGGTCGAGTTTGAGGTATTTGCCGAAGGTGACGAGCAAAAAGGCGACATTCACTGAATGTTCGAGTAGGTAGGCATCTTTTGAACGGAGTGCAGACATACACTTAAGCGCGTCTTCATCGAGGAAGACAGATTCGATCATGCTATCGGCTAATGTCTCGAAGGGCTTAACCTCTATGGCTTTGCCTTCGAAAGTTTCGGCTAACACCTTACGAATAAGATCCTTAGCTTCGGTGAGAATGACTTGAGCTTGCTCCTGTTGCTTTTCACGGGTTAATGGGAATTTTCTGCTCCCGGCTGGGATATGGTTGCTGATTTTCTTCTTAAAACCACAGTGTTCTGCCGAGCGCTCGGTATCGACCCAAACAAATTTGATGCCGTTTTTTGCGAGTCTTGCAATGGCATCCTTGTGCTTGATTTGGCCTGCATTAGTTATAGCAAGTTGGCCCTTATCACTTTTGTCTATAGCACTGACAAACATACCTAATGTCAGTTGCGACACAGGCAATTTGATAAGATCAACTGATTCTGCCGGCTCACTCATTTCTGCAACCCCAAGGATAACTAACTTTATAGAAAACCATAAAAGAACCCAACAACATCAGAGCAGTTAAGTGTGTCTTACTTTGGTAGTATAGAACAGCTTACTGGGCATTCTATGTCGGGGATGGCAAAATCACCATACACTTTGTTACCCGCCGAGAAGAACATCATAAAAGCCAAGCAAAACGAGGGCTTATTGCGCAAAATTTAGCTAATCATCTAATAATTCTGATTTTTTAATAGTAGGCATTCAAAACTATCAACCAGCCAACGCCGATACTGGCAGTTGTAACAGCAGCGAGGCTCGTCATCCACTTGCTCATCCTCATCATCGGGGATAAAACCTGTGCATTCCTGTGCTACTCGCCTGGCCGCGGAATACTGGTTCAACCCCGCACGGAAAATCCAGCGGTTATCCTCTAATTCAAATGCCTGCTCGGCCAATATGGGTGTCATTTCAACCTCCCTCTAATAGGCCTGTAATGCTTGCTTACCCGCATTACGCCATGTTTGAGCCTCTCTATCGACTAACAACACAAACTGATGCCCAAGGTAAACGGCTTTCACTTTACCCTTGAGCTGTACTCGATCATTCGCCGCGAGGGGATACCGCTCTGTGCTCATCACAGCATCTAGCCCTGTTTGCTCAAGGATCTCGGCAACACTGAGTTCGAGTGCAACATCCTCAAACTGGCCAAGTTTAATTTGGCCTTTTACTCGGCCATCGCTGCCCATCAAGCGCAGCCCTAAACCCGCTAACGCGCCAATAACACCTTGGCCAGTGCCGCCATGCTCAGTTAACTGGATATTGAGTTGTTCGGCTAGATTATAGGCCGCAAGCTTAGTGATCACTTCGGTTTTTGCTCTACGACCAAACTCCATTAGGGCCACTGCATCGTATTGAGAGTCGACATTGAGTATGGCGATGCCCGGGTCTGCCTTAGGCGCCGACTCAGCGATTAAATGGGCAACGGCATATTGGTGGATCTCAGCCTGAGTCAGTGGTGAGCGCAGCGCAAAACACATGGCACTGTTATGGGAGGTGTAGGGAATATCGGGGTGTACAAATAATTGGTGCCGCGTCACGAAGGAAGCCTTACCGCCGGAAATACTCTCGAGGAGGTGTGCAATTTCCTCGGCAATTTCCCCCGTGCCCTTAGTGCCGATATCATCGGTGTCATCGATACAAATTAGCCAGTTTTTCATCTACATTCCTAGGGTTAGAGTTTTAAAATTTGTCTCTGTGCAACAGATCGTGGGCCTTTAAGCGCGTGAGCACTGGCGGCACAAGCAAAGCGCCAAGAGTGGCAAAGAATCCGCCTTTTAATACGCTCATTCCCCATTGAATCACCACGACATCCAACTCCATGCCCGCCAGGATATTGGTCAACGCCACTTTACCGGCCCAGGCGATGCAACCCGCTATGCCTAAAATCACGCAGCGCCAATGCAACGCCAAACTCAGAGGTAGAAGCAAAGCAATCAGATCCATCCCTATGGCGGGCAAGACAAACTTTAACAATATCATAGGCCCACCTTTCCCGACGCCCAGAGCCATAGCCACAAGGCCAGCAATAGCGCCACAGGCCGTCATGCTACCGAAACGTCCCAACGCCCCGTAGCAAATCAAATAGAAAAAACTCATTAAAAACATACTGTGTCCAGATATGCCGAGTTTCAGCCTTAACATGCTCGTTAATGCCACCAGTAAGGTGGCGCAAAAGCCAACAAAGAGCGAGTCTTGCAGGCTAAGGGGAAGTTTTTTAGTCATTGTTGTCCCTCGGTGAATGCCAATGGGTTGGCCGTTGGTTTAAGCCAAAATGACGGCTCTGCGCCGCAATAGCCATTTGACGAGATAATTTAAGTAGTTGGATCAAGACGGGAAATAACACGCAATATACCAACTCGGCCCAATTTCTCGGATTACGTAGCGCCCTTGGGGTAATGCGTGCCCCGCGCAAACATTGAATGTGGTAAATCTCGCGGATTTCATCGGCCATATAAGGCAATAAACTTAAGGAGGCCGCGACCACAAAGGCCCACTTAGTCGGCAAAAAGGTACTCAACACTTCGCCGATGCGCTCGGGGGGAATTGTAATACACAGCCACCAACCGGGGATGGTGGCCAAAATGATACGTGCAACCACTATGGCCCCCTGGGCTAAATGCGCTGTGCCATAGAGGATTAAATACAGACTCAAAGTGATGCTCAGTTGCACTAAACCTAGCTTCAGTACCCCCAAAATACTGCCGCGACGCAGTAAACCGTGGATCACTAACAGCCCATTCAGCCCTGCGAGTGGCAGGAGTAGGTCAGCGGGTAACACAAAAGCACAGGCCGAGAGCACACAGACGAAGAGCAGTGCTAAGCTGCAGATAGCCGTTTCACGCCGCTCGCGACGCCAATGCCCCCGTATTCGCTGGCGCGAACGTCGACAGCTAACCCACATAACGCGCCTCCATCTCCATAGGATCTTCCGTCAACTGGCCATTACGTAGGCTAAGTTGCCGTGACACCGCCCTATGCTCAATGTGTCTATGGCTAGTGAGCAAGATGGCAGAGCCCTGCGAGCTTAAACTCTGTAGTAAATGCCACACTTTGCCGTGGTAATCTTTATCCATTCCCGCTAAAGGATCATCAAGTAACAATACCTTAGGGCATAAGCAGGCTAATGAAGCTAAGGCAATTAAGTGCTGTTGACCGTAGGATAATTTATGGGGTGACAGTTCAGCTAAATCCGATAGCTGTAACTCATCCAACATCTGCGATGCGCGCGCTTTAGGGAGTTCAAAACGCTTGAGACTGAACTGCATTTCGGCCAGCACGCTGGTTTCAAACAATTGTCGACTCGGCCTTTGCATCAATAGCCCCAGTTCGGCGCCGTAGATCCCAAGCTTTGGTCTTCGCCCTAGCACTTTAAGGGGTAATCGCTGCCTTAAATTCAGCACACCTGCGATAGTTTTTAATAGGCTGGTTTTGCCTGAGCCGTTATCCCCCACTAAGGCCACGATTTCACCCGCCCGCAGTTGAAATCCCTGTGGACAAGCAAATAGCACTGGGCTGCCATCGAAGCCGAAATCGAAGGCCTCGGCACTGACGAGCACTTTGCCTAAGTGGTTAAACTGACTGTGCCATACGGGAGCCTCGTCTGACGGCGCATCCTTCACGGTATAAATGCCTGCGGATAACTTGCCCGCCTCTAACTGCCAGTAATACTGGATAATGTCGCTGAAGGCGGAGGCGTTATGCTCAACCAATACCAGCGCCATCCCCTCTTGGATAAGATTGCGCAGTACGATTAACAGCTCACTGACGCCGTGATCATCGAGTTGTGCCCAAGGCTCATCGAGCAGCAGCAAATGGGGCTCGCACACCAGCTGGGCGGCAATCATTAGCCGATATTTCTGCCCGAGTGACAGCGTGCTGACTTGGGTATCGAGGCGTAAATACAGCCCCACGCGCCGCAATGCAAGCTGCACTTTAGGCAGCATTTGCTCGGCGGGAATGCTGAGATTTTCCAGCGCAAAGGCGACCTCAGCCCCCACCGTCTGCCTGATGAGTTGAATTTGCGGGTCCTGCATCACCAGTCCCGTCACTAGCTTAGGGTTACGCCAGATTTCACCCTCATGGGGGCGATTTAACACCCCCGCAAGTAGGTTTAACAGACTCGACTTCCCAGAACCCGTCGGCCCGCTCACACAGTGGCATTGGCCGGAACCAATGCTTAAGTTGACCTCCTGCAATACAGTCGGTAACTGGCTACCATAGTTAAAGCTAACGCCTTTAAGCTCTAGGAGTGTCATCTTAAATCTGCCAATTCACACCGAGAAAGATCTGCCGTCCCGCCTGTGGCAATGCTTCACTCTGGTAGTAATTTTCATCCAGCAGGTTGGTTGCTCGTAGATAAACATCTAATTTGTCTTGGATTAATGGTTGCACCAGATTCACATCGACTAAGGTGTAGTTATCCAGAGACTGTTGTTGATATTGGGTCTGACCGTTAACCTTCACTTGAGTCGCATAGACTTGATCCAAAATACGCTCCAGATTCAGATGTATTTGAGTTTCGAAGGGAAACTCGTAACTCATCTGCCAGCGTAATTGATGGCGAGGGCGGTATTGCAGCGCATCTAAGCTATCGTCACCGTCCATCTCTTCAGAGTCTAGGAAGCTGTAGGAGAAGCTCAGATCTAAATGCTCAATAGCCTTATTATTAATCTGAAAATCAATCCCTTTGAACTTATAGCGCCCCATATTTTGGTAGAAACCATCGATATCCTTAGCGATATAGTTTTCCGCATCTGTGTAATAACCATAAACAGAAAAATCCGTGCTTGCGGGTAGATTTTGCTCTAAGCCCAACTCCAGATGTTTAGATTCTTCGGCCTCTAAATCGCCATTACCTGAGAGTTGTGAATACAAGTTCACCATAGAGGGGAAGCGCACCTTGCGCGCAACACTCAAACTCAGGCGCGAATCCGGCACCAACTGCCAATAGCTAGAGGCCATGGCAGAATAGTTGTCATCCGTGCCATCACTGGTATCGAGTGAATGATAAGCGCCACCTAAGGTAAAGCCGTATTGATGCTCAGATTGATATTGATATTCAGCCGCTGCAGTATATAACCATGCGGAATCATTTAAGTTTTCGACACCGCCATTGCCTCCTCCTGAGCCCGAACCACCGCCTGAACCACCGCCAGAACCTGTACCGCCGCCGTTGCCGCCACCTGAACCACCGCCAGAACCTGTACCGCCACCAGAGCCACTGTTACTGCCAGTCGCTGGATAAGTATTGACTACTGACTTCCAACTTTGCTCCTCAGCAATGACCGACGTCGTTAACAAGCCTGCGGCATGTAAATCCGTGATCAGTTGTAGATTGATACCTTGGACTACCGAGCGCCCATCTTGGGATTGAGTGACAGCTTGATAGGTTTCATCGGCATAGGAGGCCTCTAAGGTATCGCTTTGATTGTGATAGCCAAATCCACGCAGCGTAAAAGTATCGTCAAACCTATGCGCCAAACCTAACTGGGCAGTATGTGAGTCATAATCATCGGTACGCTCATATTTCATCTTGCCACTACCGGTTCCATCACGGGCGGGTTTACCCCATTCACCGCTGCGCAGCGCCATATTTGCAATCAACTGTGTCTTATCGGATAACCAGTAGCTGCCTTGGGCATAGAAGTTATTAACTTCTTTATCCGAGTTAACTCGCAGTTCCCCATCTTGAGATGGCGTCGGTTCAAAATCATTCGACATTGGGAAGCCGTCCGTCTGTTGACGGCTAACACTGACGAGCCCCTGCCAATCATCCCCCGAACCTGCGGCGCTAATATCACCGTTGAAGGTATTATCCTTACCCGCCTCCAAACGCCCAGAAAGTGCAGGAGCCGTATCCCCTTGCTTGGTAATAATATTGATCACCCCACCCGCACCACTCGGACCATAAAGCACCGACGTCGGGCCCACGGATACTTCAACCGAGGCGATTTGGCTGGTAGGGATCACACTCGGGTCGAATTGCCCGTCATCGGCGCTCACCATAGGCACGCCATTGACTAAAAGGGTGACATGGCGCGTTTTAAAGCCACGAATATCGACTCTAGGAGTGCCGTCACCGCCCACGCGAATATACACACCAGGCACATTTTTTAAGACTTGATCTAGCGTTTGTGCGCCCAAGGCGCGGATCTCCTCCTCACTAATGCTCCAGTGGGTTGTCGCCATTTCACTGGCCTCCCCACCGTCACCGTGAACGACGATCACTTCATTGATATTGAGAAGTGGATCGCGAGAGATATCATCGGCTTGAGCCGCAAAACTAAGACCAATGGCCAAGGCCAAAGTCGACATGCTAAAGAGGGTATTAGTCGTAATCATATTATTGTTGTCACATAGAAAATCTAAGATGTGCCGCTTATTGTGGGCCGTGATGATTCTGTCTCAACCCAAAAACTGCCAAAAACCAACCCAGATCGACTAATTAAAACAAAAGGGAAAGATAACAGAGAGTTAAAGGACAAAATGTCCATTGATAGCTGACTTGTCGACAAAAAGACCCACTCAAGTCACATTTTTTATCGCCACAAAATGAGACTATGGCAAAAGTCACAGCCAAGCGGCTAACATCTTGACACCTAAGGCCACGGCCTTTAATTTGAGCGAAAGATTCTTATTTACGTACTGATACCGAAAAATCCCAAGTACTTGAACAAGAATGTATTCACTTAATCAAAAAATCACTGGTGCCCAGAGCACCCATAGGCCCTTAGCCTTTATTTATTATCTTTGGAGTTTTCTTTGCCCGTCCATGCCCTGTCTGAAGACCTTAAGCGTCTCATCGACAAACTTATTCAATTAAAGCAGGTTCCCCCTACCGAACCTATAGTGCAGTTATCCCAAACAACTGTATCTATGCCTTTGATTTCATGGCTGGCATCCCAGACCCAATACCCCAGAATCTACTGGCATGGGCGCGATCGCATTGAAGAAGTGGCAGCCATAGGCGCCTGTAAAGACTTTAAATTTGAAACCGGAGTCGATGATCAGCAACTGGCGCAGGCTTACCAAGCACAACGTGCCCTCTCGACCAACCAGGACATTCGCTACTATGGCGGCGTGGCCTTCGATCGCAGCATAGAATCTTGGCCCGAGTTCGGTAATAGCCGTTTTGTACTGCCTCGCATCGAGTTTAGGCGCAGCGGGACTCAATTCAGTTTGAGAGTTAATCTCAATTTTGCCGATAACGATCCCCACACGGAAATAGATAAGGCCATCGCGGCCATCGAAGCCGTTATGCCCGCGAAACCCTTAGCACCACCAAACAAACTCGCATTATTGGGGCGTAGCGATAGACCCGACTTTCAGCGCTGGAAGGCATTAGTCGAGCAAGTGGTCGATCCCAAATTTAACCAAGACACCCCCAAAGTCGTGCTATCCCGATTAACACAACTTGAAGTCAATGAAAGGGTCGACCCTTGGATGGTGCTCGCCTGCTGGCAGGGACGTAATCCCAATAGCTTCCAATTTGGTTTTCAATTTAGCCCAGATCGCACTTTTATCTCTTGCTCACCCGAGCGTTTATTCCGCCGCCGCCAACAGGAACTATTTACCGAGGCATTAGCGGGCACGACAGTGCGAGGGTTAAATCAGGAGGAAGATATTGCCCTGGCAAATGCCCTACTCGAAGACAATAAAAATAGCGTCGAAAACCAGTTAGTGCGTAGCCACATAGTGAATATGCTCACGCCGTTGAGCCATTATGTAGGCGCGGAGGAATCGGCCACTATCTTTAAACTGACCCATATTCAACATTTACACCGGGCTATTCGGGCCGAACTCAAGGCGGGGGTGAATGATTTTCAACTCCTACAAGCACTGCATCCGACGCCCGCTGTTGGGGGCCTGCCTCGGCATTCGGCGATGAGTTTTATTCGTCAGCGCGAAGGTTATATGCGCGGTTGGTATGCTGGGGCCTGCGGCTATTTCAATAAATACGAGAGTGAGTTTTCGGTGGCGATCCGCAGTGCCCTTATCGAACCCGGTCGAATTAATCTATTTGCCGGTGCGGGAATTATTGCGGGGTCGGATCCACTGGCGGAGTGGCAAGAGCTGGAAAATAAACTGGCGACTATTATGTCGATTCTGATCGAGCTCTAGCTTCTAGAATTACAGCTTATCTCGCTACTATGGCTTCTAGAACAATAGCTTATAGAACCAGAGTTGATCGAACTATCGTTAATGGGGGTTTAATAGCCATTCGCCTTTGTCTCAGTAAAGAGCCTATCTTGCTCACCCGAGTCGATTAAGCGTTTATGGGCTAGATCAAAATGCTGTTTCAACATGCGGCCTTTTTCGGTATTTGCGAAGGCAAAAAAGGTTTCCGCCTTTAGTACCCCTTGAATAATAACAAAATTCTTCCGGTCTTTTAGTCTAGGCACTAGGGATAGGATGCCTTTTCGATAGTCCAGCACGGCATCGATTCGCCCCGCATTTAAACTATTGAGCATAGTGAGCATATCGCTGCTTTCTTCGTAGTACATGGGCACGGGTGTCAGCATATTGTAGCGATAGGCCAACATGGCCCGCACTTTTTTATGGGATAAACTCTCGATCCCGACCCAACTGGCGGCAATGGCCGGGGTAACGGCGGCATCAATAGAATCGATCTCGACAGCATGCTCACTCAATAGGCTCTTTTTAATATCTCCTTTGTACACGCTGAGCACTATATCGACTCGGTTATTTTCAATCAGATAAAGCGTGCGCGCAAAGGGAACAAACTGCACATTGAGCTGCCATTCTGGCGCCGGAAAAACGCGGTTAAGGATATCGAAGTAGTAGCCAGTTTCATCGGGATTAGCGAAACCCTCCCATGTTGCTGTCACTAGGTTAATAACAACAGGATTGGTGGGAGTCGCCGAAGCAAAAAAGCTCAACAAACACAGGCAAAATACACTAAAGAATGATCTCATCGCGCCCTCCTTCATGTATTAAGAAGTGTAGGATAGTTTCTATCTCTTTGTTGTGTAACTTAGGATAGCTCAGTGCAATAAAACGCCTTGACGCGCCACACTACGGCTTGACTGGCATTGGTAATCAGTTCTGGCCGGCTTAGCTGGTCACTGTGGACAAAATACAGCACATTGCTCTTTACATAACCGACTGGCATGCCATTGAAATAAATATACTCCTTACTGCTGTTGGGCTCCGCCAGCAACAAATCGGCCTTGTTTGCGTTTCTCTCTTTTCTTTTTTAAACTTTTTATATCAGCAACTTAAGTGACAATATAAGTATAAACCCTGTGAATACGAATATACTTAAGATTACATGTTCTTTCACTTCACTTGTTAATGATGGATCACCAATTTTTGAAAATTTAGGTAAAATTGAACAAATGGAAATGCCCAACGCTCCTATTCCAAACGAAAATAAGGTGAAGCTAAAACTAAAAATGTATAACAACACAACTTCAAGCCTTGGATCTATCGACGAGCAATCATAAACACTGTTAAAAATCGGTATGAAAAACGACCTAGCTCCGAGTATTGTAACTGCCACAACGATTACTCCATAGGAACAATAATTGATTACTTTACTATTTATAAATTTACTGAGCATAAGATCACCATGGCTTCCATTTGTCGACAAAATTATCAATAGAATCGCCCCAAGTACCATCAGAATAGTTGATACCAATCCAACCGCCTGCAGCAGCACATGCCAAACCAACGATACCTGTAGCTTTAGCTCCTGCTCCTAATAGGCCAATAGTCGCAATGGTACTTGCACCTTCCATATCAAATGAAGAAGCTCCATCTCTGACCATCTTGGCTCTTTTTTGAGTAGAATCACAATCTGAAGATTGCTGTACACTATTGCTTTTTATGGAGTCCTTTTGGTAGTTGATATATTTATCTCCAGCAAGCGCCCCTCCAATACCACTAGCCAAACATTTAGCTGCAATTAGCCACAACTTTCCATCTGGATCAACCCTCGTCACAGGATTCCCACCCACATAAGCATAGGTATTGATCCCACCCGCTAAACCTATCGGATCGCTCTGAATATACCGGCCCAATGCCGCATCGTAATAACTGTTCCAGTTGTACCAAAGGCCTGATTCAGTATCATAATACTGTCCTGGACAAAAATGTCCGGAACATTTTTGAACATCGCCTGCGATGGCCCAAAGGGCGTAAGGCAGGAAGCCTGGAGTCAAGCCCAAATTAAACTCCCCAATACTCGAGGTCTGTACCGTTCTGTCAAACGCCTTAAGGTTCGCCTTCCACACGACTGATTTGCTGGCATCGGTAATCAACTCAGGCCGGCTTAGTTGGTCACTGTGGACAAAGTACAGCACATTGCTCTTTACATAACCGACTGGCATGCCATTGAAATAAATATATTCCTTACTGCTGTTGGGCTCCGCCAGCAATTGCCCCGCACTGGAATAGATATAGCGCTCAGTGCTGCTGCCTCTACGCCTCAATTATGAGTGTCGCAGTTATTATCTGAATTCTGGTTTTTGACAAAAAACAGCCTAAATATTAATGCTAAAAGAAGTAAATTAAATACGACACACGAAACGATTAAACTAAATTGATTAATCTCCATAATTTGCGAATAAAGACCATCTTTTATTGAATTTAAGTTTTCAAGTGATTCAATCTTTGCCTTTAACATATCAACATTGTACTCTTGCCCCTCATTCAAAGGGACCGAGATAAAGGTTTCTATTCTCGACTTGAAAACAGATGATTTTCCAATAGCTATATATGTTGATGTCATACCTATAGCGCAGATGATAAGTAACACCTTCAAAACCAAAATTTTTAATTTAAATTTATTCATAATGTTCATTTCTTTTATAGTGGTGTTGGGGCTAATGCACCACACACCAGACCAGCAAGAGCCACACCTATCCCACCAACAACAAATGTAGAACCATCCATCCCTGTTGTCATCGCGTTACCCTTTTGCCTTATGATACTTTCTCTAATTTTATTTAATTGTAGCTGCTTCAAATTACCATCATTCGTGCTAGCGTCGCATTCACTGATCTGCTTATCTACAACTCCGAGCATATGATCCAAATTTTCAATAAGATCCGAGGACATTAGACTCATTCCATAAGCAGTTGAGAGTAACCCTACCCCTTCTACCGCTGCATAACATACTGCTACATTAATGGCTTTTTGACCGTTAGGATCATAAATCGTAATGGGATTATTTAATGAGTAAGCATAAGTATTTATTCCACCCGCTAAACCAATCGGGTCACTCTGAATATACCTACCCAATGCCGTATCGTAATAACGGTTCCAGTTGTACCAAAGGCCTGATTCAGTATCGTAATATTGACCTGGACAAAAATGTCCGGAACATTTTTGAACATCGCCTGCGATGGCCCAAAGGGCGTAAGGCAGGACGCCTGGAGTCAAGCCCAAGTTAAAATCACCAATGCTTGAAGTTCTTTCGCTATGAATTAATCACTAGCGGATATGAGCTCCCCATTTGGCGCCAAGTTCATCAAGCGCTAACTCTGCAGCTCTTTCGTCGTTGCTCTAAGCTCCTCGTAAAATGCATTATAAATATAAAGAGGGCAGAACCAATTTAAATAGACTCTCTCATTTATTTGAATCTGACCCTTTTATTTGCATTTAATGCGAGTTTGACCCGTTTATAACTGATTTAGGTCGTAAAACGTACGTTTCTAATTATTCACATCGGTTACTGCCGCGGTGATGCCTTAGCCGATACTGCGGGGGTATGGTTGTTAGCCCTAAGAGCCAGCAAGCCAGTCACGCAGTAAAGAATCAGAATACTAATGTTCCCCCAGAAGAAGCCCGTAAACGCCTCTGACCTTTTAGAGTGAAATTTCTGCATAGCATCAAGAGTTAATGAAACAACTTTGGCATTACATACATCATCGTTAAGGTTGACACTTTCACCTAATAGGTGAATTGCGGTTTGATACTCATTTTCACCGATAAACAAAGCAATGTTCAACAAAGCACCCACTACAAAGAAAGCAATCATTAGCATCAATAATATTTTTCTATTATCTTTAGTTTTTATCATTTAATTCAACCATTCTTAGAATGGCAAAACATTCCAGAAAATACACAAACTGCTGACATGCCGGTCCTGATGAACTGTTCCTTTTTAACTATAACTTTCATAGCGCGACTAATTCACAGCATTAATTGCACTTTACATTTTTAAATTTAACTCGCTTGCACTCTTTATATAAAACTCACGAAAGGCGTTGTGCACGCCCCAATGCTAGCATTCGACAAGAAGTTATAACGTAGTTCAGCTATACACACTGTCAATATCTAAAATGTAACTCCACTGCCAGGCGATGACCATTTTAAGCATGGCGTAACCTATGAATTACTCACTGAACAATCTAATAATTTAAAATAAAAATAAACTTCAGCATAATGATTCATATACATTCTATATGGCAGAGTTATCCGCTACGGCCAATTCGTTTCAACAAGACTTAAATTGCTACACTTTTGTACAAATAATCAGACTTAATTGTCTGATAAACTCGGGGAGATATACAGGGCGGGATCATACTTTGTTAACTAACGGATACTTTTAGGCTTAAAAAACGGAATGTTATGCTAACGACCTGTTCCCTATGTCACTATTTGAACACTTGAAACTCATCGAAGAATTCGGCAAAGAGAACCTATCTTGGTTGTGTAAACATCGAGATTTTGACAAAGGGATCCCTACTCGGCATTCAATCGCGCGGATCATTAAAGTCATCGATACTGAAATCCTGGTTTTAACGCTCTTTCGTTGGGCAAATCGCTTAAGAGCAGCATCCACTAAAAGCTGGCAAACCCACCAAGATGAGAAAGGCAACATGGTATAGCGATTTTGGAGCGAGATACGCTTTAGTTAAGAAATTTAACAAAGCTTAATCCCGCCCTGGCGGTTTACCAAGACACATATTTAAAAGTGGTTGGAATGTGCACTGTTAGCTTGCATCTTAAGGGGCGGTCATTATAATGGCCGCCCTCCGATTGCAGTGTACTGGGATCGGTTGATAAGCGATTCAATATAATAAAATGATCATTAGCGGGTTCCCTCACCCCGCCCTACACAACTAAAAAGGCCACAGAATGTTAATGTTAACCGCAGCGCAGCTCCGCCGCGCCTTACTCCTATTAGTAGGATTCCACATACTGATTATTTGCGTCAGCAACTACTTAGTACAACTGCCATTTCAGCTATTTGGTTACCACACGACTTGGGGCGCATTCAGCTTTCCATTCGTGTATTTAGCCACAGATCTCACTGTACGTATTTTCGGCCAAACGGCTGCGCGTAGCATTATCCTTAAGGCTATGGTGCCTGCACTGATGATTTCCTACGTGATGGGCGTGCTATTTCACCAGGGTAGCTTCCAAGGGGCTGATTCACTTGGGCAGTGGAATACCTTCGTCTTTCGTATCGCCTTTGCCAGTTTTGCCGCCTACTTGATTGGCCAACTGATGGATATCACAGTCTTTGCTCGCCTGCGGGCCAGCCGCTCTTGGTGGGTCGCACCTGCGGCATCCACCATAGTGGGTAACTTAGTCGATACCTTAGTTTTCTTTAGCGTCGCTTTTTATGCCTCATCGGACAGCTTTATGGCCGCTCATTGGCCCGAAATTGCCAGTGTCGATTACGGTTTTAAGTTACTCGTGAGCTTAGGTCTATTCCTGCCTGCCTACGGTGTTTTGCTAAAAGTCTTACAAGACAAGATTTTGCAAACCAGTCCGCAAAAAGTAGTTTCCTGATTAACTCAACTGGCCAGACCTGTTATAATTTAGCCAGTTTATCCTCGGCCCCATGGCTTCTCGCTGTTGAATGGGGCCGATTTTCATGAGAGAAAATTATGTATTCTATTGAAATCAAAGCGCTGACAGCACTGACGCCCGAGCTAACCGAGCAACTCGTTGAACTTAGCCTGCAGATCCCAGAACTCGATCGCCCACTCACCAGTCAAATCCTAACGGAGCGGCTGGCAGGCAAAACATGCTTGATTCTATTAGCCTATGTTGAGGGTGAACTCGCGGGGTTTAAGCTGGGATACGGACAAGATGAAACCCGTTTTTACAGTTGGTTAGGGGGAGTTGCCAGCGACTTTAGGCGTTTAGGGCTGGCGCAGAGTCTGCTGGAATACCAAGAGACTTGGGCCCACCGTCAAGGTTATCGCCATATTCAAGTTAAGACGATGAACCGTTTTCCTGCGATGCTTAATTTATTGATCCGGAATCAGTATTTGATTACTGAACTCAACACCGACCCCAAAAACCTTATCGACCATAAGCTGCATTTGAGCAAGTCTATCTAAGAGATTAAGGGAAATCAGTGCCACTCTTTGTAAAGATTTGCACTTTTTTCATTAAATAGCTTGCAAACACAATTGAGAATGATTATCGTTAACTTGCGTTCCAAAACTCATCTTTAACACCGATGACTGGTAATCTGAAGTGTTTAAAGTGCTCCTGAGTTTGCAAGCACGACATTGCTCACACACACTCTTTTGTGGCCGGATTCATCATCCGGCTTTTTTTTGCCTTAAATTTATCTAAATCTCGGTAGAACCGCCTGAAAAATGTAAGCCCTCGTAGGGATTATTTTGCTGCTCTTCCTTCGCTTCATGGTACAAGCCTATCGTAAAGATAGAGCCTTTGCCCAATATAGAACTCACTTCGATAGTGCCACCAATTCGCTTAATAATACCGTAGCTAAGGGAAAGCCCTAGGCCAGTACCATCTTTACGTGTGGTGTAAAATGGGTCGAAAATCCGCCCAAGTTGTTCAGGTGCAATCCCAGAACCTTCATCTTCCACTTCGATTTTGACACCAATCGGCATATCCTGCTGCAGCCAGTCATAGGTCCGCACCCAGATGCGGCCCTTGCCATCCATTGCATGTGCCGCGTTCACGACAAGATTAATCAAGACCTGCAGTAATTGCGGCCGATTAACCTGTACAGGGCAAGTGGCATTGAGCTCAGTGATAAGCACAACTTCTTGTTTTTGAATGGAATGCCGCACTAACACTAGCATCTCTTCAATAATAGGCGTAATAGGATGCATCTCCAGCGGCGCATTGAATTCACCTGGGCGGCTGTACTGCAATAGGCTGCGGATAATAGTGCTTATCCTTCCAACCTGTTGAATAACTAGATCTATTTCCTCTTTTACCACTTCGGCATTATCGCCAAGCTCATAGCGTAGTAGCTCCATATTGCCGAGGATAACGGCGGTAGGATTGTTAATTTCATGGGCGATACCGGCGGTCAGTTCACCTAGGGCGGTGAGCTTCTCGTTGGTGACTAACTGTTGGCGGGTTTCGTTGAGTAGCGCCACGTTTCGTTGTAGCTCTAGGGTCTTATCCTGCAAGCTGCGAGTGCGCTCCTCGACTTTCATTTCAAGCTGCTCCGCCGCCGCTTGGATCTGCGCATTTCGCCGCTGTAACAGGTCAAGCATGCTGTCAAACTGCTCCGCTAAATTAGAGAGCTCGTTATCCCTATCGAGCCCTAGGGCGCCAATACGAATATTACGGCCAGACTGCACCGCTTGCACCACGTGGTGAATACGTTCTATCGGTTGCAGCAGACTGTAAGCACCGCGGTAAACTAACAGGCCAGATACCAGCAGCACTAACATCAAAATCGTACCTAACTCAATAATATTAAGGAGATAATTGTGGATAAAAGGCGACTCAGAAAACCCAGTGTAGATCATACCTACCCGCTGCCCTCGAATATCCTCTAAGGGCGCATAGGCAGAGATAAACCAATCATTAAACACAAACGCTCTATCGACCCATAAGTCGCCCTGAGCTAACACTTTCTCACGCACTTCCTCAGACACTAAACTCCCCAACGCGCGCCCCTGGGTCTCGGTCCCCTTTGGATAAAAGTGCAAGGGTACGTTGGTTGAGATGCGAATATTATCTAAGAAAATGGTGACAGTGCCTATCGAACGCTCGGGCAGCGTCCCCTTGTCATACACCAGATCACGAATATGATCGACTATCCGAGTATCACGGTTAAATAAAATACCACCGTCGAGATACCAGGCCACTTTACCCTCGGCATCGGGCACAGGTAACAGGCTACGGCTGAGTAAGCCTCGCTCTTCCACTGCCTTGCTCGGGCTCTGTGCCCTTAATGTCGCCACAATGGGAATACTGGCGGTGACAGCTAACTCAGGATCGATGCGCGATAAGCGCTCTGGCGATAACACCATCAGCCCAGAGTAAGGCAGCAAGCCTCCCATCTTAGGCAATATCAGCCGTAAATCTGGGTCCGCCGCCGCTTCATCTACACTGACTAAACGCAAATAATCGAGATTGAGCAGCATTTTCTGCTCCTGCAGGAAGGCATCGATACTCGCCCTATGGGCCAAGGCTCCCCCTAAGATGGGTCGAAAGTCATTCTGAAAGGTCCACGACGTCATCACCCGCTCAAGCTGTTTTTCTTGGCGGACTTGCACTTGCTGCAGGGTATTTTCGGCCACGGCGAGGTCGGCCTTGACCTTCATAAACAGCTGTTTACCTGTGTAGCTGATATTCCAGTAGATAGTGATAAACACTAAACTCACTAAGGTCAGCAGAATGGGCAGTAAAGTTAGGATTAATATGCGATAGCGCACCTTGGCCTGCATTTGCTGCCAACTGACACCAAAAAAGTGAGTGAAAAATGACACCCTAAGACTCCTGTTCGCCGCTGAAGTCAAACCACTCTTTATATTTGCGATCTAAGGTCTTACGGGATACGCCTAGGTCACGTGCGGCGGCTGATTTATTACCAGAGTGCAGGTCGACAACACTAGTAACATGATGTTTTTCAACCTCTTTTAATGGCCAATCAAGGGGGTAACCCTGGGACGATAAGGACTCGCTCTTAATCTGCTGTTTCCAATATTCCGCCGGGGGCTTGCCGAGTAAAATACAGCGCTCAATCATATTTCGCAGCTCACGGATATTTCCTGGCCACTCATGCTGTTGTAATTTCACCATATCCTCATGGCTCCACACGACTTCCCTCACGCCCAAATCGGCGGCCAATTGCCGAGTAAAATGATGGGTCAGTTCCACCACATCCTCAGGGCGCTCGCGCAGGGGAGGAATTAAAATATCCAACACATTCAATCGGTAATATAGATCACGGCGGAAATTTCCCGCTTCGACTTCCTCGACAAGTGTACGATTAGTCGCGGCAATCACGCGGACATCAATATTGACTTCCTTCTCGCTGCCCACGGGCCGAATCGCCTTCTGCTCCAATACTCGGAGTAGAGCCGTTTGCATTTTCAGTGGCATCTCGCCGATTTCATCGAGGAAAATAGTGCCACCGGAGGCAAAACTAAATAACCCTTCACGATTGCCTTTCGCCCCGGTAAATGCCCCAGCCGTATGACCAAATAACTCGCTCTCGAGTAACTCAGGGGCGATGGATCCACAATTGACGGGCACAAATGGTCCCTGACGGCCACTGAGTAAATGCAATTGTCTTGCGACCAATTCTTTACCCGTACCGGATTCACCCTGAATAAGCACGACGGCATTGGTCGGCGCCACCCGCTCGATAATATGTTTGACCGACTTCATGGCCTCGCTGCTGCCAATAATGGTCGAGGAATAACCGATAGAGACCTCGCGGCGCAGCATCAGGTTTTCACGCTTAAGCAAACGGCGCTCGATACAACGGTCAACCGCCGACATCATCTGCTCAAGGTGGAAAGGCTTCATAATAAAATCAGAAGCCCCGGCGCGAAGGGCGGTAATTGCCACTTCCATATCCGCATAACCCGTCATAAAAATAATATCCGAACGGCGCCCCTGCTCATCTAAGGCTTCATGCCATTCGATCCCAGAGCGGCCCGGTAGACGAATATCGACAATCAATAGGTCAAAGTGGCACCGGCTACGCAACTGCTCCGCATCTTCAATGCTGCCAGCGGTTTCAACTAAGGCGAATTTCTTAGACAATGCCTTATTTAAAAAACTACGCATTCCGGGCTCATCGTCGACGATAAGCACTGAAACGGCCGAAGGAAGGGGCTTGAGGTTGTTATCTATCTGGCTCATAGTGATCACTTCTGGACATTTTGACTCAATTGCGAGCAATTCTAGCATTGAAACTCGGTTAATAGGTCACTATGAACCATGAGAAGCGTGCGCTGAGACAATTTGTCTGCGGACTATTTGTTGAGCCTGAGATCAAGCTCACAGTTTAGATCAGCCTGTGAAGGGAAAAGGGCAATTATCGGCTTGGCATCTAAATTGCTTTCAATCGAACGCATTACAATTTACCCCTCCGCTCAGTAGGCATTTGAGTCGGAACCCTATTTTTCGCCAAGGAGTATCCATGCTAAACATGAAATCCCATATGAAGTCATTACTGAGCCTAGTTATTGCTGCCAGCATGCTCACCGTTTTACCCGCTCAATCTGCTGAAGTCATTAAACTAGCGACCACCACAAGTACCGAAAACTCAGGTTTGTTAAAAGAACTCCTGCCTAAGTTCGAGAGTGAATCAGGTTATAAAGTCCAAGTTATCGCCACGGGTACAGGTAAAGCCCTGAAACTGGGTGAGCAAGGCGATGTGGATCTCGTGATGACCCATGCCCCAAGTGCCGAGGCAAAATTTGTTGCCGATGGTTTTGGTGTTGAGCCCCGTGGCATCATGGAAAACGATTTCGTTGTCTTAGGTCCTAAAAACGACCCAGCGAAACTACGTGATAGCAAAACCGCCGAAGAAGCTTTTACTAAAATCGCCAAATCAGGTTTACCTTTCGTTTCCCGTGGTGACAACTCTGGCACCCATATCAAAGAGTTAGAAGTATGGAAAGCTGCGGGTGTGACGCCCGATTTCAAAGGCTATACCTCGGTAGGCCAAGGCATGGGTAAAACCCTACTGATGGCAAATGAGTTACAAGGTTATACCCTAGCGGATCGTGGTACATTTGTGGCTTACAAGACTAAGCTCGATTTGGGCGTGGATTTCGATGGTGGCAAAACCCTAGCGAACCCATACCAAGTTATCCTTATCAGCCCTGCTAAATATCCAGATCTGAACCACAAGGGCGCTAAAGCGTTCAGCGATTGGTTAATCAGCAAGGAAGGCCAAAGCATGATCAACAACTTCAAAGTTGAAGGTGAGCAACTGTTCAAGGCAACCTATAGCGAATGAACGACGGCTGGCTAGTACTGTTACAGCAGGCGTTGAGCCTGCTGTTTTCATTGGACCCCGACGTTTGGTCCATCATCTCTGTCTCGTTTGCCGTTTCTTTCGCGGCGCTGTTAATCACCTTAGTCCCCTCTATGGTGCTCGGTTTTGTACTCGCCTTTGCGCCCTTTCGTGGTAAATGGTTAGTCACTAACTTAGTCCAAACCCTGCAATCTATCCCTACTGTGGTAATAGGTTTGCTGGTGTATTTACTCCTGACCCGCAATGGCCCGCTGGGGGACTTAAAGTGGTTATTCACCCAAGAAGGCATGATCCTCGGGCAAATGTTGATCTGCGCGCCAGTACTGATCGCCATGAGCCAAGCCGCCTTTACCAGCGTCGATCGCCGGGCATGGGAAACCTCACGCACCTTAGGCGCCTCCTGGGGTCGAGCCGTGTGGACAGTATGCCGTGAGCTGCGCATGCCCCTACTCTTGGCCATTGTCGCCGCCTTTAGTCGTATTCTGACCGAAGTGGGTTGTTCTATGATGGTTGGCGGCAATATTTTAAACGTGACCCGTAATATCCCCACCGCCATCGCGCTGGAAACCAGCAAAGGTGATTTTGCTCAAGCAATCGCCCTTGGACTCGTGCTGCTTATCTTGGCCTTGATCCTTAACTTTGCTTTAGGTAGTTTACGGGGCAAAGCTATGCCAAGGAGCCATTAACCTATGACTCAGGTAAAACTCACCGCCCGAGACTTGGAAATGTCATTTGGCTCGCGCCTACTCTTTCAAGCCGAATTACTCGAATTGTGTCAGGGAGATGTGATTTATCTTCAGGGTGATAATGGGTCGGGTAAATCCACCCTAATGAAAATTCTGGCCGGATTAATTAGACCCACTAAGGGAAATATCGAGGCCGTCGGCTTTGCCACTGATGCCTGGTGGCAGCGTAATCCTCTGCTAGGTAAGGCTGTTTACCTGCATCAGCACCCTTATTTATTCGATGGCACAGTAGAGTACAACCTTAACTATGGTCTCAGTTTCAGCACTGAAGCTAAGGCCAAGGCGAAACAACGCACGGCGCAAGCCATTGATATAGCTCAGTTAGGTTCGCTATTACACGCTAGAGCGAGCAACCTATCCGGAGGCGAAAGGCAACGTCTCGCCATTGCACGCGCTTGGATACTGCAACCTAAACTCCTGATGCTCGATGAGCCGACCTCCAATATGGACAAGGATTCCCAAGCACTGGTATTGCAGATGATCCAACAATTAAAACAAGAAGGCACAGGCATGCTGCTCAGCAGTCACCAAAATTGCGCGTTAACCGCCATCTGCAAACAACAATGGCACATAGAAGGCGAGCGAGTGCTAATCTCATCTCAATCCGTACAAACAGCTCCAGTTGAGGGATCTTTATATGTCGTTGCGAATTGATGCTGTGATCCTCGCCGGTGGCATGGCACGCCGTATGGGCGGGGACGATAAAGGTTTAGTCGAATTAAATGGCAAGACCATGATTGAACACACGATTGACAGGATAAAACCTCAGGTTAAGGAGATCCTGATCAACGCAAATCGCAATCAAACACGGTATGCTGAGTTTGGTTTTAAGGTGATAAGCGATGAGCATACTGGTTTTCTCGGCCCCCTCGCGGGCATGATTAGCGCTATGGGCCAGACCGAGGCAGACTATTTATTAGTCGTGCCCTGCGACTGCCCGCTACTGCCATTGGATCTTGTGCCACGGATGTTGGCAGCGATTAAGACTGAAGATGCGGAGATCGCGGTCGCCAGTGACGGTGAATATGAACAACCCGTCGTCTTACTGTTAAAACCTTGCTTACGTGACTCGATGAAAGCTTTTCTCGAGGCGGGTGAGCGTAAAGTGGACTTTTGGTATGCCAAGCATCACTTTGTCGTTGAATCTTTCGCCGATCAGGCCAACGCCTTTGTGAATGTGAATACGCCGGAACAAAAACAACGACTGGCGGCGCAAATAACTAAAAGCTAAAGCCCCCATAACCCAGATTAGAGGTGCAAATGAGTAACCCCTTCGTCAATCCGCTCGCTATTCCCGTTCTCGGATTTTGTGCCTATAGCGGCACGGGGAAAACCACCTTACTCAAGCAGTTAATCCCCGAATTAAACCAACGGGGGCTACGTTTAGCCGTTATCAAACATGCCCACCATAACTTCGATGTGGATATCCCCGGTAAAGACAGTTATGAAATGCGTAAAGCTGGCGCGCGGCAAATGCTGGTCGCCTCCCATGTACGTTGGGCACTGATGACGGAAGATGCGCGCGACGGCGACCCTGAACTCGTCCATCTGCTAAAACAAATCGAGGCCGATAAAGTCGATATCGTCCTCGTCGAAGGTTTTAAGAAGCTCACATTACCTAAAATCGAATTACACCGCGCCGCCCACGACAAACCTTTTATCTACACCCAAGATGACAATATTCTCGCCATCGCCTGTTGCGATGACACTCAGTTGCCGAGCGAGCTACGTCGCCTCGATCTCAACAATGTCAGCCAAATTGCCGACTTTGTGATGGAATATGCCCACAACTGGCAAGCGCCCAGTATCAAGCTGCCGATCAACACTGTGGATGCCTGTGAACTAGGCAATGATAAAAATCTCACAGTGAGCCAAGGGTTAGCACAGATTTTATCCCATGTGTCCCCAGTCGCAGAGGTTGAAGCCCTTGACTTAGATGCCTTGGATAACCGCGTACTCGCCAGCGACAGCATTTCTCCCGTCGACGTACCACAGCAGACTAACTCGGCAATGGACGGTTACGCCTTTATTTATCAAGACCCTATGCCAGCAAGCTTTAAACTTGTCGGTGAAGTGCTTGCCGGCCATCACTATGCTGGCACGCTCAAGGTCGGTGAAACAGTGCGGATCATGACGGGCGCTCCTGTGCCCGCAGGCGCCGATACAGTCCAACCCAGAGAACTCGCCCAAGAGGTCGATGGTCTTGTGAGCCTGCAGGGCCATATTGAACTAGGTCAGCATGTTCGCCTCGCGGGGGAAGATATCGCCAAGGGGCAAGTTGCACTCGCAAAAGCCACCCGTCTAGGCGCCGCAGAGCAAGGTTTACTCGCCTCCCTAGGTCTCAATAGTGTCAGTGTCTATCGTCGCCCCAGGGTTGCCGTGTTCTCTACTGGCGATGAAGTGAGCCAACCCGGCGATGAGCTAAAGGCTAACTGCATTTATGATTCAAATCGCTTTACTATCAAGGCGATGGCAAAGCGCTTAGGCTGTGAAGTCATAGATTTAGGCATCATTGAAGATTCAGAGGCCGCCCTCGAAGCCACCCTTGCACAGGCAGCAACCCAGGCCGATGTAGTGATTAGCTCCGGCGGGGTATCCGTAGGTGATGCCGATTACATTAAGACTGTGCTCGCCCGCCTTGGCAATATCGATTTCTGGCGGATCAATATGCGTCCAGGCCGTCCGCTCGCCTTTGGTAAAATTGGGGAAACGCTGTTCTTCGGTCTGCCGGGTAATCCCGTGGCCGTTATGGTGTCTTTCCTGCAATTTGTGCAGCCAGCGCTGCGTAAACTGGGTGGTGAACTCAATTGGCAAGCGCCATTATTTCCAGCCATCACTGATGAAACCCTGCGAAGCCGCCAAGGCCGTACCGAGTTTATGCGCGGTATTTATCACCTCGGCAAGGACGGACGCCTACACGTGAGCAGCACAGGCAACCAAGGTTCGGGCATGTTAAGTTCCATGGTCACAGGCAATTGCCTTATCATCATTGGCGATGAGGCTGAAGTAGTGAATACAGGTGAAACCGTGTTTATTCA
This sequence comes from Shewanella putrefaciens, assembly GCF_016406305.1. Classification (NCBI taxonomy): domain Bacteria; kingdom Pseudomonadati; phylum Pseudomonadota; class Gammaproteobacteria; order Alteromonadales; family Shewanellaceae; genus Shewanella; species Shewanella putrefaciens. Next base: position 86,844 of record NZ_CP066369.1, on the reverse strand, counting down.
ACCCTTTGCGGATTTACTTTAGGAGCCAGTGAGCACCTATGAGTTTACTAGTAGATCCCTTTGGCCGTCGGGTCGAATATTTAAGGCTTTCGGTTACCGACCGCTGTGACTTTCGCTGCGTCTATTGCATGACCGAAAATCCCTGTTTTCTGCCTAGGGACCAAGTGCTGCACCTCGAAGAATTAGCTTGGATTGCCCAAGCCTTTACCGAGCTAGGCGTGACGAAAATCCGCCTAACCGGGGGCGAGCCCTTAGTGCGCACCGATTGCGATCAACTTGTCAGCCTGCTCGGCAAACTCCCTGGACTTAAGGATTTGTCCATGACGACGAACGGCTCGAGGCTGACTAAGCTTGCCAAACCTATGTTCGATGCGGGATTAACCCGCCTCAATATCAGCCTAGACACCTTAAATCCCACGCTTTTTACCCAGTTAACCCGCAACGGTAAGCTCGAGCGAGTTATCGAAGGTATCGATGCCGCCATTGCCGCAGGCTTTGGGCGCATTAAAATAAATGCCGTTATTTTAAAACAGCAAAATGATAATGAAGTTATTGATCTTGTGGATTTTTGCCGCGAGCGGAACTTAGATATCGCCTTTATCGAAGAAATGCCCCTCGGCGAAATAGATGAACGTAAGCGCGCCCGCCACTGCAGCAGTGATGAAGTCAAAGCCATCATAGAAACGCGCTATCCACTCAAACTCTCCGATAAGCGCACCGGTGGCCCAGCGCGATATTACACTATGGCCAACAGCCCAATCCATATCGGTTTTATCTCGCCCCATAGCCACAACTTTTGCCATGAGTGCAACAGGGTCAGAGTCACTGTCGAAGGCCAATTACTGCTCTGTTTGGGCAATGAGCATGCCGTTGATCTTAAAAGCATAGTGCGTCAATTCCCAGGGGATATCGAGAGGCTTAAAGCCGCCATTCTTGCCGGCATTAACCTTAAGCCCAAACAACATGAGTTCGATCATAACGCGGTGCAAATCCTACGCTTTATGAATGTAACGGGCGGCTAACCCACAAAGTTCAACGCACTCGCAGGACTAGCATCTCACTTTGGGCGTGATAAACTCGGGTATCATCCCCTACTCGTTGTCGCGCATTATCATGGCCCTAACTCGTAAACAGTGGAATAACATCATCATTTTCGCCTGCGTCTTTATGGTGGCAGTGCTCACTTTTATGGATAGAAAAACCCATAATATCCCCAGTGACGCCAAGCGCCTGTTTGACGACCATGCCCCGCTTGCACAATTGCAACTCGATGGCTTGTGGCTACATAAGCAAGCCACACTATGGGAGTGCGATACTAAAATACTCAACTGCGATGAATGGGCAAATGCATGGCAAACGGTACTGGTATCCCCTTTAGCGAAAGCACCACAATCAGCAGATAAACCACAGGAATTAGTGATTCAAATCGCCGATATTGCCGATCCACAGCTGTGGCTTTATTTCCCCATTGAGGGCGCCTTAAAATCTCCCGCGGGTAATTGGTACTTAGTGCCACCGAGTTTACGCGCCAAACTACAACCTATCATAGATGCCAAACCCGCGGCTTAATGCGGTCAATTTGACTTAAGATAAGAAAGAATCCATGCCGGAATTACCAGAAGTTGAAGTCACCCGTCAGGGTATTGCACCCTTCCTTGTCGAGCAAACCGTGGTTGATCTTGTGATCCGCAATGGCTCGCTACGCTGGCCCGTACCTGACATCGCCAAACAAATTATCGGCCAAGTTATACGTCAGGTGCGCCGCCGAGCTAAGTACCTGTTAATCGACACAGATGCGGGCACTAGCATAGTGCATTTAGGCATGTCGGGCAGTTTGCGAATTCTGCCCCACGACACCCCAGTAGAAAAGCATGACCATATCGACCTAGTGCTCGCCAATGGCCGCATTTTACGCTTTAACGATCCGCGACGTTTTGGCGCTTGGCTCTGGTGTGAACTCCCGGAAGAAGCCCATCCATTACTGGCAAAACTCGGCCCGGAACCTTTAACCAATGCGTTTAATGCCAATCAATTAGCCGCTGCATTAGCGGGCAAGAAAAAAGCCATTAAACTCTGTTTGATGGATAACCACATAGTCGTCGGAGTGGGCAATATTTATGCTAACGAAGCCCTCTTTGCCGCGGGGATTCACCCCGAAGCCGAAGCAGGTAAAATCGATATCGAGCGTTTGACCGTTTTAGTTGCCGAAGTGAAACAAATCCTCGCCCATGCCATTAAACAGGGCGGCACTACGCTGAAAGACTTTACCAATGCCGATGGCAAACCCGGCTACTTCGCCCAAAAACTGCATGTATATGGCCGCGGTGGTGAAACCTGCACAAGCTGCGGCAACCTACTGAGTGAAATCCGTCTAGGCCAGCGCACCACAGTCTTTTGTGGAATTTGTCAGACGCGCTAGCGCTCACAGCCATAAAAAATGCCTGCACAATTGCAGGCATTTTGCGTTTATTCCTTTAACCAGCGCCCAGGATGATCGGTAAAGTAGCGGTATTCCCGCGTTGGCGATGCACATTCTGGCGTCATTTCTGTGGCCGAGAGTAAGATCCACTCATCTCGGTGGGCAATGCCCATGCTCTTACCGCCTTTAATGTTGAAACAACTCAGTTTTGCCCCGCTTGGCACTAATAGATAACGCTGTCTGTTTTCCTGCACCCATTGCCATGCATTGCGCTCTTGCTCTTCTACTGGGGCTAAATAACTAAAGTGCGTCACACTCATGGGCGAGAACAAAATAAACTGCTCTTTAAAGTTCACTAGGCCTAACTCGGCATCTTCACCAATCACTGCTGCGGTATGCAACATCAAGCTCCTCGGGGTACGCATCTCATCCAGCATAGCGTATCCCCAAGTGCTGACGAGCACCCAACCTAGGGCAGAGACAATCCCCACCTTCACGAGGGCGAATTGTTTGCGCCCGAGCCAAAGCAGTAAAAACCACAAAAGGCCAAGCAAGATAAACAAGTAACCAATACCTGTTAAATCATCGGTATAGTCGGCAAGGGCTTTGACTAATGCGGGATGATGAATCAATGCCAGCACCCCCGCCAGCAACACTACCCCGCCTAAAAACCACAGAGCGCCACTCACGAGTCTTTCAAACCAAACCTTAGGCGCAACCCCAGTTAATACGGCAGAAGCCGCAAGGGCCAACATAGGTAATGCGGGCAGAATATACACATTGCGCTTACCCGGGCTAATGCTAAAAAACAGCACCACCAGTGCCACCCAAATCAGTAAAATACCAATCTTGGGATCGGCCTTAACCTTCTGCACCCATAGCTTCCAGTAAGCGACCACCAGCAGAGAAATCGGGAACCACATCCACGGAATAACACTTAAGATAAAGAAATACCAAGGCTTAATATGATGCCAAGCGTTGACATAACGCTCACCGGTTTGCTTAAACAGAATATTGTTTTGGTAGGCAACCAGCTCAGGCGTGCCATGGGCTTGCACCGTTAGCACCATAGGCACTAACCAGCAGGCGATCACGGCGAGCATCGCCAAAGGCCCCGCAAGACAGAGCCAAGTCAAGCGTCCTTGAAAAAGGCTTTTCTCCTTAACGGCATAAATGCCGATAGGAACTAACATCAACAGCGGTAAAAATCCCACTCCTTTAGTGATAACCCCCAGCCCCATAAAACCCCAACCAATAAAATACCAGCGCCACTGGGGGCCGAGCATAAAGTGGCGGATCAGGCCGTAGCATCCCACAGTGATCCAACACATCACCATGGCATCTATCTGAGCATTTTTAACCTGCATTAAAAACTGCGGCACAATCAAGAGTAGTAATGCGGCATTACGGCCCACACGCACATTCCATAGTTTTGCGCCAAGATCGTACACGAGAAATACAGTCAACAGGCCACACAGGGCATTAGGCAATAGAAAGGCGAGTTTAAGGGAGCCCGTCAGTTGGTAAAATAGCGCTATGGCCCACATAAACACCGGTGGTTTATCGGGATAGTACTCGCCGCCTCGGGTCGGAAATAACCACTGCCCCGATGCCACCATTTCCCGTGCGACCTCAACAAAGCGTGGCTCGTCGGCGGGCCAAGGAGAGCGAAAACCAATCCCGACCAGCAAAATCAATAGACTCATCAAGAGTAAAGGCCAGAGTACCTGATAATAATCTTCACTATTGAAACGGCGCACAAATGCTTCCATTGCGGGTCCTTATTACTCTTATTCGGTTTCCAATTCATCCACCTGTTTACGCAGGCTAGAACGGTACAAATACGCGCCTATTAGGCTAGATAAGATAAATAAACCTATGCTGATCCCAAGCTGATTATGATCGGATAAGCCGATGCCAGCGCCGGCAAAACTAAAAATCAGCATCTGCGGCAAATAACCTAATACACTGCCCAGCATAAATCCCCCTGCGGGCACGTGAGTCGCCCCCGCACACAGATTAGTGAGTAAATTACTGCCGACGGGCAGCAGACGGATCATTAAGACCTTCAGCCAAGTTTTGTGGATAATCAGGGCTTCAAACTTTTGCAGGCGCTTACCAAACCGACGCTGTAGACTGCTGCGAATGGTGAATCTCGCCACATAGAAAGCAAACACGCAGCCAAGTAAAGCGGCTAGCGTCGAGAAAAGACCACCATAAAGACCGCCTAAGGCAAAGCCAAAAACAAAGGCAATGACCTGCCTCGGCCCTCCAACGGCGGTAAACAAGGCGCCAACTAATAATAAGACTAAGAGCGCAAAACCACCTTTGTCGGCAATAAAATGCGCGACCCAGTTACTATCGGTCAAATGCTCAAACATCCCCTGCTGGACGGCAAACATCAACACCAGCAGGATGCAGACGATAAACACCGTCTTATAGAGTCGCTTCATTATCAGTCACGCCAGCTTGCTTGACTGCGAGCAACCTTAGCTATCTTCGCCCTACGTCCAAGCCACATCACCCCCATAATATCGACTATGCCGACCCAAGCGCGATTCCAAGCCGTGTACTTAGAGACACCGACCTGACGATCCCTATGATTGACCACAGAAATAAAAATCTCCCCGCCCATACGACGCACTAATGCAGGTATGTATCTGTGCATATGATCGAAATACGGCAAACGCAGGAAGGTTTCCCGGGGGAAGAGTTTAAGCCCGCAGCCAGTATCGGGCACACCATCGTGCAACAACGCATCACGGACCTTATTGGCAACACGGGATTGAAACCGCTTCCATGCCGTGTCTTTGCGGTGTTTACGGTAACCCGCAATACAAAAATGCTCGGCATGGATATGGGGTAATTGGGCAAGCATGGCGGGAATATCGGCGGGATCATTTTGACCGTCGGCATCTAAGGTCACAATGTATTTACCGCGGGCATGCAAGACTCCAGTGGAAATTGCGGTACTTTGCCCAGTGCTGCGTTCATGGCGAATCGCTTTAGCGTCGCATTGCTGCAAAGTGGCTGTGCGCATTACTTCGCCGAAGGTATCGTCTTGGCTGCCATCATCGACAACGAGAATTTCAAACTCAGTCACACCTTTGAGGGCATGGCATATTTCCTCCATCAGGGGGCCAATATTACCTGCCTCATCTTTAGCCGGGATCACGATAGAAATCAATTCAAGGCTCCAAAAACTTTAACACCATCAATACGGTATCATATGATTATTGCAAAATAAAAATCTGTCTTGATAGAGTGTTATGTGAATCAAACAGAATGCAAGCCGGGTATTGTAAACGATGAAAATATTCTAGAAAAAGACTGAATTTGGAACTGTCGCTTTCACTTGATTGCACTTTTTTGTAATAAGACTATGTTACGTTACAGGGAACAAAAGGCATGGCATCGGGACTATCTATGAATATCGTTGTTGTGGGCATGGGCTACGTTGGCCTCTCAAATGCTGTCCTATTAGCGCAGCAAAACCGGGTCACCGCCATCGACTTATCACCGGAACGTGTCGCACAGGTTAACGCACATCAATCCACCGTTGTCGATGAGTTAATCGAAGATTACCTGAAAAACAAACCCCTGAATTTAACCGCAACAACACAGAATGTGGCCGTGCAATCGGCCGACTTTGTGATTATTGCCACCCCAACGGACTATGATCCCCAGACCAATTACTTTAATACCCAGTCGGTTGAAAATGTCGCTCGGGATGTCCTCGCCATCAATCCAAATACAACTATCATCATTAAATCGACCGTCCCCGTTGGCTTTACTGCGGCCCTAAGGCAAAAACTCAATAGTGATAATATCCTGTTTTCTCCTGAGTTTTTACGCGAAGGCAAGGCACTGTATGACAATCTTTATCCCTCGCGCATTATTGTGGGAGAACGCTCACCCCGCGCCCAAGCCTTTGCCGATCTCTTAGCCAAGGCCGCAATCAAACAAGATATCCCTATTTTGCTCACCGACAGCGCCGAGGCCGAAGCGATAAAATTGTTTGCCAATACGTTTCTCGCCATGCGGGTCGCTTACTTTAATGAACTCGATACCTACGCCCAGAGCCGAGGCTTAAACACGCGGCAGATTATCCAGGGGGTGAGCCTAGACCCCCGGATCGGAAACTATTACAACAATCCTTCCTTCGGTTATGGTGGATACTGCCTACCCAAAGACACTAAACAGCTGTTGGCAAACTACAATGATGTGCCCAATAATCTCATCAGCGCCATCGTTGACTCTAACACCACCCGCAAAGACTTTATTGCCGATGCGATTATCCGCAAGCAACCCAAATGCGTCGGTATATACCGTTTGATCATGAAAGCCGACTCAGATAACTTCCGAGCCTCCGCCGTGCAAGGCGTGATGAAGCGTATCAAGGCCAAAGGTATCGAAGTCGTGGTCTATGAGCCTGTGCTCAAGGAAGATGAGTTTTTTAAATCGAGGGTGATTCGAGATTTAGATGAATTTAAAGCCATGTGCGATGTAATAGTCTCCAATCGAATGGCTAACGAACTGACCGATGTTGCAGACAAAGTCTATACCCGAGATCTGTTCCACCAGGATTAATGCTCAACCATTGAGCCGACAGTAAAAGGTTTAACATGAAATACTTAGTCACAGGGGCAGCGGGATTTATTGGCGCCAAGGTCAGTGAACGTCTATGTGCCCTCGGCCACGACGTTATCGGCATTGATAATCTTAATGACTACTACGATGTAGAGCTCAAACTGGCCCGCCTTGCGCCCTTGCAGGCCTTAGGGAATTTCCGTTTTATCAAACTGGATCTCGCCGACCGAGAAGGGATTGCCGCCCTGTTTGCCCAACATGGTTTTCAACGGGTGATCCATTTGGCGGCCCAAGCGGGGGTGCGCTACTCACTCGACAATCCCTTGGCCTACGCCGATAGCAACCTAGTGGGACATCTGACAATTTTAGAGGGCTGTCGCCATCACCAAATTGAGCATCTCGTCTATGCTTCATCTTCGTCTGTGTATGGGTTAAATCAGAAGATGCCCTTCTCCACCGAGGACAGCATAGATCATCCCATTTCCCTCTATGCCGCCACGAAAAAAGCCAATGAGTTGATGTCCCACACTTACTCACATTTATACCAGTTGCCCACCACTGGGCTGCGCTTCTTCACTGTCTATGGCCCCTGGGGACGCCCGGATATGGCTTTGTTTAAATTCACTAAAGCCATACTCGCGGGTGAAGTTATCGATGTGTATAACCATGGCGACTTAAGCCGTGATTTTACCTATATTGATGATATTGTTGAGGGCATTATTAGAGTCCAGGACAAGCCACCCAGCCCAACGCCAGACTGGACGGTGGAAACAGGCTCGCCCGCCACCAGCAGTGCTCCCTATCGAGTCTTTAATATAGGCAACGGTAGCCCAGTCAAATTGCTCGATTTTATTACGGCACTCGAACACGCTCTCGGGATAGAGGCTAAGAAGAATCTCTTACCAATGCAGCCCGGCGATGTGCACGCCACTTGGGCGGATACCCGTGATCTCTTTAACGCTGTGGGTTACAGGCCACAGGTGGATATCAATACGGGAGTCGGGAAATTTGTGGGCTGGTATCGCCAATTTTACAATCAGTAATATTAGCGGTAATAAAAAAGCCTGCATTTTGCAGGCTTTTGTTTTAACGATTAAAAACGATATTCAAAACTGCTAAAGAGCGTGGCATTGGTCTCGTTTTCTTGAAGTTCAAACTCAGATCTGGACACAGTTCCGCCTAGACTCCACATCCCTTTCCACACTGGCATGCGGTAAGACAGTTCTAACATCAACAAATCTTCCTTCGGCGGTTGTGGTGCCCAAGTCGTTGCCACGTTAGTGCCGTCCTTATTTAACTGCGCATAACGCAGCAGTGAGGTAAAGCCACGGCTATTACTAAACTGGCCGACTAAGCCAAGCACAAAGGTTTGGGCATCGCTATCATAGGTTGAACCTAAAGCCCGGCCATAGTAACGAGCACCGCTCAGATAAACCGGGTCTTCGTAGAAGCAATTGGCACTGTCGCCATCACACTTAACATAGGTATCCGAGTATTCCATAAACAACTTAAACTGCTTACCCGTAGTACCAAAATGGGTATCCATCCCCCAGAGGGAACCACAGTCGCTGCCACTCTCACAGCTACGTTCTAGGTATAATCCCACGGGAATATCCTGCCAAGTGTCGGCATAGCGAAGATCAATACTCTGCGTTCTGTGGCCCGCATCCCGACGCTGATCGGGTGCGCAATCGTTGGAACCATCAATACAAACCGAATTGCTCGCAACCGCATCCCACCAGGAGCTAAAGTGACACTCTTGCCCTTCACCGCAAAATAGAGTCGACCAGGCGAGCCCGATTTCAACTTGCTTTATGGGCTTAGCACTGAAGCGCATATCCCACAATGCCGTTTTAGGTACGGCACGTTCGGCTTCGGTGAGGCTAAATCCGGTCTTAAATGTCCAGGGGCCAATCCAAGATAACCAAGGTGTCTCAAAGGCTGCGGCGTTGTTGCGGCTCAAGCTAAGTGACTGCATGGGACGGGCGTTGTTCGAACGGTGCAGTGCAGAATCAAACCCCGCTCCCCACCACTGCTCCACTGTACCTAAAGTCGCAATCCAGTTGCCCATAATGACCGCAAAATAAGAATCATCGAGTCGAAAGTTTTTATTATCTTGGGGATCATAGGTTTCGGTCACTGTCGTCTTATAGGCAATGCGCGAACCTAAATACTCATAGGACCCCTTTACTTCACCCTTCTCGCGGTATTCAGAACCATAGTGCTGAAACCTTGCCGGATCCGTCGCCGCCGACACTTTCACTCTAGCATTGCCGCGATTCTCGACCGCATTGTGGTAATAGAAGTTAACGCGGGCAAAGGCTTGCACTAATGCTGGCGAAAGGAGTTCAGGCTCAACTTTCGCTAAATCGCCACCAATTCCCGACCACATCAAGGGGAAAGTATTCACAGGCACAGTGATAACACCCGCATCCGCCAATGCTTGAATATCGGCTCGAAGATAAATATCCGAGGCATCCACCCAAGGCGCAGCGGCGAGTGTAGAACAAAAAAGTAAACCAGAGACAACGCTAGTAGCGAGGATAGTGGGGGTAAAAAAAGCCTTCATAACATCCTTTTCATTATCATCGCGAGGTCACAATGCCTCAAAATTAACATAAAAATACCACGAAAGATCATCAGCTTGGCAGGTTTACGCCTTAGCGAGCTTAAGCTTTGCCGCTAATGCCATGGCCACCTCAGGGTGAACAAACTGGCTCACATCACCACCATGTAAGGCGACTTCCTTTACTAAGGTCGAAGAAATAAAGGAGTTCTCCTCGGCGGGAGTTAAAAACACACTCTCAAGCTCTGGGCTCAGTCTGCGATTCATATTCGCTAATTGGAACTCGTATTCGAAGTCAGACACAGCCCGCAGGCCACGCACCAACACACTGGCCCTTTGTTCTTTGGCAAAATCGACTAACAGACCAGAGAATCCCACGACCTCGACATTATCCAGATGCGCAGTCACACGATTAACCAGTTCAACCCGCTCTTCTAAGGTGAACCTTGGCTGCTTTGAGGGATTGGCCGCGATACCAATGACCACATGCTTAAATAACTTAGCCGCACGCTCGATTAAATCGGCATGACCATTAGTAATGGGATCGAAGGTCCCTGGATAAACTGCTCTTGTGTGCACTTTGCTGACCCAACTTATAGGGATACCATAAAATCATTGCCCGTCAGTCTACTCGTTTTAGCCAAGCGAGTGAATAATCACGGCAAAAACCGCTTTAAATACCCATAAAAAACTAAAAAATAGCAAGAATACTTGGGATTAAGCCCATGTAAAGGCGTGAACTGATATAATGCAGCCACTTAGCAGGCAGGGGAATCCCCAAAAATGGCCCCCGTCTTTACTCGCGGTTGTAGCTTAGACAACTTGATTGAAAGCAACGGCTTACAGAGCAACGCAATAAGAGCATTCCTATGAAAAAAATCGCGATTTTTTGCCATAACTTTTTCTCCAACGGCACAGTCAAAATAGCCTTATCCCAGGCAGAAGTGCTGCAGGAAGCCGGGCAAGACATTCACTTATTTGTGTTTCACAAAGAAGGCGATTTTATGCCGCCTCAAAATGTGACCATTCACTATCTATTTGAAGCAGGCCAAAAAACGTCGTTAGATGAACAAAGGCTGCACCTCAAAGCGAAAGTGAAAGAAGTCGAGGAAACCGGCAAGTTTTCACTGTTTTTAAGCAATTCGACTGACTGTGATGTTGTTGTTTCCGGCTGCCATTTTGAACCTTGCTACTACTTCTGCCACTGTGCATTAAAGCAAGAATTATTGATGGAGCTCAAACGCGGCCCAGTGCATTTTTGGCGACGCTGGAAAAAAGCCAAAGCGCTGATCGGTAAAAAGATTATCACTGTTTCTAATGGTATTGCCGATGAGCTAAGAGCCACCTCATGGCTAAAACCCCAGAGTGTGCAAACCATATACAACCCTTTTCGACTAGCCGAAATCAAGCATAAGGCTCAAGAGGTCATCCCTGATATTCCCAACGAACCTTATATGATCCATGTTGGTCGAGTTACTCGCCAGAAGCGCCATGATATTCTCTTCAAGGCTCTACGGGACATGCCGACGGCACCCAAATTAGTCCTGCTGTGCAATAGGCCAAACAAGGCCCGAAAACTCGCTAAAAAATACGGTGTTGAACACAGAATTATCACCCCTGGGTTTCAACATAACCCCTATGCTTGGATTGCCAAGGCAGAATTAATGCTGCTGAGTTCCGATTTTGAAGGGCTACCAACGGTAGTCATTGAGTCCTTAGCCTGCGGGACTCCCGTTGTCAGTACTGACTGTCCGCACGGCCCAAATGAAATCCTCACAGGGCATCTAGCCAAGTATTTAGTACCAGTGCGTCAACCTGCATTATTAGCACAGAAGGCACTCGAGTGTCTGGCATCTCCGCCTTCACTTGAGGATCTTGAGATCCTCAAAGCCGTTGATAGTAAATATATTGCACAGCAATATTTGAAGTTAACTGAGTAACACAACTCTCTAATAATATCTCTATCCCAAGAGAGATTGTTAGAGAGCCGCTGTTGATAAATATTCATACAAATAAAAATACTTAAAGAAAAGCTAACATATGCATCAACTACAAACGAAGAATTATATCCCCATAGAAAGTTAATCATTTTTGTGTTTTTAACTCTCTACTTGGATTAGAATCCATTCATCGTCTTATTCTATAATATCTAGTCTATGAATTTAGTTAGAAAAGTGCAGTTACATCAGATACAAATGATATCGGAACTGCAAAAAATATTCCGTGAAGAGAACCTTACCTATTTCGCTATCGGCGGCACAGCCCTTGGTGCAGTTAGGCATGAAGGGTTTATCCCTTGGGACGATGATATAGATATTGCAATGCCTAGGGCTGATTATGAAAGGTTCTTACAACTTCAACATAAATTACCTTCACACCTTTTTATACAGCATTTTTATACTGAAAAAGAATACCCTTTATATTTTGCAAAAGTACGAGATAAAAACACATTATTTATAGAAAACTCCAAAAGAAATCAAAATATAAATCATGGGATTTTTATAGATATATTCCCTTGGGATAATGTAAGTGAATCAAATAATGACCAGGATGAAATAAAAGTCCTTTCACATAAATTCCGTAGAATATCCATGACGGAATATAAGCAGAAAAGTGTTTTTCGTAAATTTAAAACTTATTTTTACCAATGGCTTTATAAGGAGCATTGCCAAGATGCTCTCTTTAAAAAAATTGATATGGTATATAAAAAGCACAATAAAGTAGACACAGGTAAAATAGGCAACGTCACATTTAATGATGCTATATACCTCACGGACCTTTATCCTTTGCAAATGCTCAAGTTTGAATCAATCGAATTGCCATGCCCCAAGAACGTAGAGAGATACCTCACTGAAAAATATGGTGATTATATGCAAATCCCCAAAGAGAGCGAGCGAGTTCACCATAACCCTATAAAAATAGAGTTTAATATTCATCGAGAAAATAATAATGGGTAATAGGGTAATTACATTTGGAACATTTGATGTATTCCATATTGGGCATGTTAATATTTTAGAAAAATGTTCCCAATTAGGTTCTGAGCTAATCGTTGGAGTGTCGAGTGACGCCTTGAATTTCAAAAAGAAAAATCGCTACCCATTGTACGATGAATGCAGTCGCTTGAAAATTATTAATTCGTTAAAATTTGTTAACGAGGTTTTTATTGAAGAGTCTTTGGAACAAAAGCGTCACTATATTAATTATTATCGAGCCAACATCCTAGCAATGGGTGATGACTGGGAAGGTCGTTTCGATGATTTAAGGGATATTTGTGAAGTTGTCTACTTTCCGAGAACGCCATCAATATCAACAACTGAAATCATTGAAATTGCGAGAAAACTATAAAACTGTTTTCCGATCCCATGCACTCAATTTGGGATAAATCCTACGGATTTTAGCTCAAAATAGCCAAAGCCGAACATGCTAATCGTTCGGCTCATATGGCATTGTCCATACAGTGCTAAGGCTAAAACAGCTTCCAGTATCCAAGCTTGCGGCGCATTTTAAAATGTCTCAGCAAGTTCAAAGGCTTAGGTTTAAGCCAACCTGTGCCCTTATCAATCAAGGCATCTGTCGCAGCCAAAACCCGTTGGCTAGATTGACCATCACCCGTTGGATGGATTTGGTTGCAATAATCATGGATATGCACCATCAAATCTTCGGGGCGGCTCAGTGCTCGCATTAAAGCGGGTTCAATCTCTTCGACTCGGCTGATATCAATCAAATGGTCCTTCGGCGACTGATTTTTAAAGGTCACCACTGGCTTGCGCTGCATTAAAAACATCAACAGAATCGATGAGGTGTCACACAACATCACATCCCCAGCCTGCAGCAAAGGGATCACATTATCGGTTTCAACAAACTGTAAATTCTCGTTTTCCAGAGCCTTGTACTGCTCCACAATCCTAGGGTTCATCTTAGGATGAAATTGCACCAACCAGCGCCATTGGCTCTTTTGCGACAGGGCTTTTATCTGTTCAAATACCGCGGGCGCGCAGGTCAAGCTAGGGGAAAATGTCGAGCAAAAGAGCACGACTGGCCTTGGGTCATCCGCTTTGATATAGGGATTATCTTTATTCTCAAGAAAAAGAGGATCTAATGCCGGCCAACCCGTTTCGGCGACGGTAAAAGTACCAAACTTTTTCTCCAGTTTGAGGAAAGGCAGTGTCGTCGCCGGGCCCTGAGTGCAATATAAGTCAAAACAATCGCGGATTTCGAAGTGATCTTCACGGCCCTTGTGATTCATTTTCCCCGCATTAAAGCCATGGAATACACCGACTTTTACACCAGGAATAAAACTGGGTACAACATTACCCGGCACAAACACGGCATCGGGTTTCCAAGCTTTAACGGCATCGATACTGAGCAAGCGCCGCTCATCGGCCTTTAGAAACTTAGGATCGACCTCCTTACCCTCTAAAAACCAACAGACCTCATCGCCCCTATCCCAAATCACTTGCTGAATGGGTCTTAGCATCGCATAGGAATAATTCTGTGCAATGTACAATAAGTAACGTCTCTTCGCTTGTTTGACTTCTTCCACCCGCATCCTCCTACAAGGCTAAAGGTTAAATTATTTTGCCAGTGCCAAATATTGCTTGGCAATCAAGGTCGCATCAACCTTTGCCAAGATTTCAACCTCCGCTAAGGATGGTGGCTGCTTGACCACTTCATCGATCATTTTTGCCAACGCCTTAGGATCGCGGCGCGGTACGAGATAGGGCGATAAATTCCCAGTTAAAATCTCACTCGGCCCATGGGGGCAATCGGTACTGACAACTGGGGTTCCACAGGCTAATGATTCAATCAAGACTGTCGGCAGGCCTTCAAAATCTGAGCTGAGCACGAGTGCCTTAGCGCGTTTTATCCAAGGGAAGGGATTACTTTGAAACCCGGGAATGATTAAGCGTTTCTCAATGCCGAACTTTTTCGCCGCTTTGATGGCTTTTTTGTGGTTATGGCACAAAAGCACAACAGGTAGCTGATTTTGTGTGAGCTTAAGAGCTTCAAACAGCACATCATGGCGTTTCTGCTTGGCAAAGCGGCCGACATGAATAAGGTATTCACCCTGAGGAATTTGAGGATTATCTTGCTGCGACTGAGCAATAATTTCATTAAATTCAAAAGGATTATAAATAGTCTGCATGGATGCTGGGTGCAAACGACCTTTATCTTTAATCTCTTTTGCTATGCCGTTAGATACGGTAATTAAATGCTGGCCATTGAGGGCTTTTTTGGCTCTCAACTTTTTAAAATAGGCGAAGGGGCCAAGTTTAAACTGGCGGCTCAACTCTTCCTCAACCGATGAATGAACAATCACATAGAGTGGCGACACTCCCGTTTTAGTCATCATCAAATTGGTTTTATCTAGATTTGAGAGGAATAAATCGAATTTACCCACTTGGGACTCGATTTCTCCGATTTTCGCCTGCAGTTTGTTCACCGAAGCCGTTAATCGCCCAAAATGGTCAAAATCTTTATCCTTAGGGACAAAACATTGATGAACAGGCAAATTATCCGGAGTTTCATAGTACTGATTATCCTCCATGACTAAGAAATGCGGCTCATGCCCTAAGTGTATAAATTGCTTAGCTAAGGTCAGCATGACCTTTTCGGCTCCGCCGCCCGCTAAACTGTCGATGGCAATGGCTATCCGCATGACTTGTCTCCTAACATAATCTAAAAACGCACGGCAAATCGGGGCCGTTAAATACCTAAGACCGAATCTAACAGGCCTTAACTGAGCCCTGCTGAGCGGCCAGATCAAACTTCTCAATTACGGCGTCAACGCTGATCAATGCCATAAGATGATCTCCCTTAGCACGAGTTCCCCATTTCACCTCGCCGCTATGCTGGGATTTCATCGCCTCATCGTAGACGCTCACCACATATTGCCGCGAGAGATATGGCCCAGTTCGCCCCGGATTGGAATGGGCATATAAGCCGATGACAGGCGTACCTTGGGTAACGGCCATATGTGCAGGCCCAGTATCGGGAGCTAACACTAAGCTTGCGCGTTTTAGCAGGGCCAGTAATTGCGTCAAACTGGTTTTGCCCACTAAGTTATCTATCTTTGCGGGACAAGCCTGCAAAATCTGCTCGGCTAAGGCTTTTTCGAGTGCGGTTGGGCCACCACAGAGCATCACCCTAAAGCCCTTAGCAATTGCATGGCTCGCGACGGCGGCATAACGCTCGGGCAACCAGTTGCGTTCTGCCTTACTGGCGGCGGCGCAGATGATAAAGACTTTTTCATTATCCTTAATCTGCGTCTTTGCAAACTCAGTATCCGCAACGGGGACGGGAATATGCCACTGGGGAGTGAGATCTTTAACTCCTATGGCCTTAGCAAATCCCATAAATCCTTCAAGCACATGGGGATGAGTTAAGGGCTCAACCCTATGATTAGTGACCAGCCACTGGCCTTCTTTAGCACGAGCACGGTCAAAGCCTATGCGTACTTTTGCCGAAATGGCTAGGGATGCCAAAGTTGCGCGTAGGGCTACCTGCATATGCAGCAGCACATCAAACCGTCGGCCCTTTAATGCCTTACGCAAATTAAAATAGCTACGCCAGCCTTGAGATTTATCAAAAATAACAAACTCAATGCCGGGTAAATGCTTCAATAATTGATACTCAAGCTTACCTATTACCCAAGTAATCTTAAGCTCGGGATATTGCCGCTGAATCGCCTGCACCATAGCCACGGCATGACAGACGTCACCGATAGCCGATAGCCGCAGCAAACAAAGGGAATTCATGCTATTGGGATTTAAACTCATTGGGATTGAAGCTCGTAGCTTTTAAGGTTATTTGGCGCAAGCTAAGGATCTTAATGTAGAATGGCCCGAGGTGCCACGCTTAAGTCAACAATTCTCCGATGAATGCTCAGATACAGATCATAAAAACCGCCCAAGGCCATATGGCGCTTTGCCAAGATACGCCAACGGCTATCACTCCGGCTTGGTTCTCGGTGGATTTTTGGCGCGCGAAAGAGGCTGTCGTCGGCTCATCCAAGGGCCGCTATACCACTTGGTTTGTCGCATCTGGCGCTAGCCATTGGGTATTACGCCACTATTGGCGTGGCGGCTTAATGGAGAAATTCAGTAAAGACGCTTACCTTTATACAGGCCTTGAAAATACCCGTGCCATGGGTGAGTTACGCTTATTAGACACTCTGTATCATGAAGATTTTGCCGTACCTAAACCCATTGCCGCCAATATAGTGCGCGACGGGTTATTTTACCGCGCCGATATTATTATCGAGCGAGTCGAAGGCGCCGAAGATTTAGTCGTTAAACTCAGCAAAGGGGCAATGAGTGCAGAGCAGTGGCAGGCCTTGGGCGCCACTATTGCTCAATTCCACCAGCGCGGCGTGTACCACGCCGATCTCAATGCCAAAAATATTCTGCTCCAGCCCGCACAGACTGAGCCAATGACGCCGGAGCGCTTCTATCTTATCGATTTTGACCGGGGCGAGCTAAAAACACCGCACCCGCAATGGCAAAAAGCCAATCTAGACAGACTGTTACGCTCCTTCC
The DNA here is from genome assembly GCF_016406305.1 of Shewanella putrefaciens. Taxonomy (NCBI): domain Bacteria; kingdom Pseudomonadati; phylum Pseudomonadota; class Gammaproteobacteria; order Alteromonadales; family Shewanellaceae; genus Shewanella; species Shewanella putrefaciens. The sequence goes on along the minus strand of NZ_CP066369.1, from coordinate 69,731 downwards.
ATAAAGAACAAGGCAAGCTGCCAAACCTTGCCTTTAACCTGGATAACTGGGCATCCCTAATGCAGGGCTACCAAGGGGCGATGACAAGCGCTTGATCCACTTGCCGAATTGACCAGTCGATTAAACCTTAATAAGGGATTGTGCCAGCGCAAATTGCCGCTGCAAAGCACCACGATTCGCCTCCACCACGGCCAGGCCAGCACTTGCCGCCTGTTGGCGTTGTGAAGGGGTTTCAAAGTATTGGATAAGATTTAGCCCTAGTTCCTGCGCTGAGCCAACAATCCGCAAACCACCCGCATCCGCCAGCATTTGGGTAATTTGGGCAAAGTCCCAGTGGTTTGGCCCCACCATCACAGGCACTCCCATAGCGACAGGCTCTAAGGGATTATGGCCGCCGTTTTCGATCAATGTCCCCCCAACAAAGGCTTGGTCTGCGGCGCCATAAAAGGTGAGCAGCTCGCCCATGGTATCGCCCACCAGCACTTGCGTCTTAGGCGTCAGGGGCTGATTTTCGCTGCGACGAACGAATTCAAAACCTTGGGCCGCAACCACTTGAGCAACGGCATTAAACTGTTCCGGATGACGCGGCGCAATAATCAATAGGGCATCGGGCCATTGCGCTAATACTTGCCTATGGGCTGTGAGCATAGCGTCAAATTCACCTGGATGTACGCTGCCCGCAACCCAAATCGGCGATGTTTCGCGCCCCCAAGTCTGACGCAGCAACTTAGCATTGGCTAAACGCTCGGGCGTGATACTGATATCGAACTTCAAGCTACCACAAACGGTTACCCTATCCGGTGACACTCCTAAGGCGATAAAGCGCTGCGCTTCCACTTGCGTCTGCGCCGCAATGATATCGAGCCGTTGTAGCATAGGCAGGCTGAGCTTGGGGCGCTTAGCATATTGCGCCGCCGATTTTGCCGACAGCCGAGCGTTGGCCAACATCAAACCCACACCCCGTTTAGCCGCAATCGCCACTAAATTTGGCCACAGCTCGGTCTCCATAATAATGCACCATTTAGGGGATAACTGGCGCAAAAACTGATTCACACACCAAGGCAGGTCGAAGGGGAGATAACAATGCTGCACTGAGTCACCAAAGGCTTTGCGTACCTCGGCCGATCCCGTAGGGCTACTGGTTGTGACTGTAATGCTCAATTCAGGGTGAGATTGCTGAATTAAGCGAATAAGCGGGATCGCCGCGAGCGTTTCCCCCATAGACACTGAGTGGATCAATAGATCCGTCGATTTAAGTGCCGTTAAGCCAAAACGCTCCCCCCAACGGCCAAGGTAATCAGGGCTTTTAATAGCACGAAACGCCAAATAGACAATGAGCAGAGGGGATAATAGATAAAGCAGCGCACTGTAAAAAAATCGATTCATAAAAAACGTGCTTATGGGTTTTGCCTGATGAATAGCGGCAATGTTAGCATAATAGCCATCACATTGAATTTTTGTTCGTTCATCAAATCAAACATTCGGTACGATTTAAATGAGGGATAATTTACCAGCAGTATGGCGGTCGTTGGTTAGCTTTCTCAATTACACTCGCAATTTGGATAACTTATGAAAACCCGCGACAAAATCATCTATGCCAGCCTGGAGCTATTCAATGAGCACGGCGAACGAAATATCACGACGAATCATATTGCCGCCCACTTAAATATGAGTCCCGGGAATCTTTATTACCATTTTCGCAATAAAGAAGACATTATTCGCTGCATTTTCAGCCTCTATGAAAATCACCTCGAATCAGGGTTCCAACCCTACGAAGGTAAACAGGTGGATGTGGAACTGTTAATTGGCTACTTCGATGCTATGTTCTACACCCTATGGCAATTCCGCTTTATGTACGCCAATCTTGCCGATATCCTCGCCCGTGATGGCGAGTTAAAAAAGCGCTATCTCCATGCCCAACAACAGGTTTTGACCCGTTCGAGCCAAGTGCTGCACCAGCTCAAACAGGATGGTTTTTTAAACGTCGATACCGACAAAATTACCCCGCTCGCGGATACCATCAAGATGATCGTTAGTTTTTGGATTGGCTATCAGCTCACTCAATCCAGTACTTCTACCATCACTAAAGCGACCCTTTACGAAGGTGTGTTAAGGGTGCTGATGATTTTCAAAGCCTATGCGACGCCGACTTCAGTCGCGACTTTTACACGCTTAGAGCAGCATTACCACGACCTAGCCAACCAAGAAGCCACCTAAATTTCCCCAAATCCTGCTACGGGAAACCCGCATTAGGTACTAGACTTAAGTCCAGTTATAGCACTGGTGCGGGCGGCCAAATCCATTAGGATAATCCTTTGCCAGCTAGATAACGAGCTCATCACTAAGCCACTCGAAAAGGTCAACAGCAGTATTTTCGAATGGCAACCGGCCGATGTTGCTCATTAGTTTTTATAATGTAAAAACAGCTTTACCCCTAAACTAATTTATCTGGCGAAGCTGCATGAAAAAAAGGCTGTAGGCCAATTAGGTTTAGAGTTAGAATGCCGCCACTCCCAGAATCAGAATAAAGTTAACTAAGGAGATATCAGGTGGCCTCTACCTCATTCTACGCACAGATTAATCAACAGCTTGCAGATATCAAAGCCGAAGGCTTATATAAAAGCGAACGCATTATTGCCTCACCGCAACAGACCGCCATTCAAGTTAATCACCAAGAAGTTATTAACTTTTGCGCTAACAATTATTTAGGCCTAGCGAATCATCCTGAACTTATTAAAGCTGCCCAGCAAGGTTTAGAGAGCCACGGCTTTGGTATGGCATCGGTGCGTTTTATTTGCGGCACCCAAGATATCCATAAAAAACTAGAGGCTAGCCTGAGCGAATTCCTCGGCATGGAAGATACTATCCTGTATTCCTCATGCTTCGATGCAAACGCCGGCCTATTCGAAACCCTATTAGATGCCGAAGATGCAATTATCTCCGACGCCTTAAACCATGCCTCAATCATCGATGGCGTACGTTTATGTAAAGCTAAGCGTTTCCGTTACGCCAACAACGATATGGCGGATTTAGAAACGCAACTGATCGCCGCCAAAGCCGCGGGTGCGCGCAATATCTTAATCGCCACCGACGGCGTGTTCTCCATGGATGGCGTGATTGCCAATCTTAAAGGCGTATGTGATTTAGCCGATAAATACGGCGCACTGGTGATGGTAGATGACTCACATGCCGTGGGCTTTGTCGGCCAAAACGGCCGCGGCTCACATGAGCACTGCGATGTGATGGGCCGTGTCGATATCATTACTGGCACCTTAGGCAAAGCCTTAGGCGGCGCATCGGGCGGCTTCACTTCGGGTAAAAAAGAAGTCATCGACTGGCTACGTCAACGCTCTCGCCCTTACCTGTTTTCTAACTCATTAGCGCCTTCGATTGTGACTGCGTCTATCCATGTGTTAGAGATGCTCAAATCCGGCCAAGCCCTGCGCGAAGCGGTATGGGAAAACAGCCGTTATTTCCGCGAAAAAATGTCAGCGGCAGGCTTTACCTTGGGCGGCGCCGACCATGCGATTATCCCAGTGATGATTGGCGATGCCAAACTGGCGAGCGATTTCGCTAACCGCTTATTAGCAGAACATATCTACGTGATTGGCTTCTCCTTCCCTGTAGTACCTAAGGGACAAGCCCGGATCCGTACGCAAATGTCGGCCGCCCACACCCGTGAGCAACTCGACAAAGCGATTGAAGCCTTTACCCGTATTGCCAAAGAAATGGCGATTATTTAGGACCCCATTTAGGACTAAAGAAGATGAAAGCACTAAGCAAGTTAAAAGCCGAGAAAGGCATTTGGTTAGTCGATGCGCCTAAGCCAGAGATGGGCCATAACGATCTACTGATCAAGATTAAAAAGACCGCGATTTGCGGCACCGACATGCATATCTACAACTGGGACGAATGGTCACAAAAAACCATTCCTGTACCTATGGTTGTCGGCCATGAGTATGTTGGCGAAGTGGTTGGTATCGGCCAAGAGGTTCGTGGTTTTAACATTGGTGACCGCGTATCGGGCGAAGGCCATATTACCTGCGGCCATTGCCGTAACTGCCGCGCGGGTCGCACTCATTTATGCCGTAACACCTCTGGTGTGGGTGTAAACCGTGAAGGTTCATTTGCTGAATACTTAGTGATCCCCGCCTTTAACGCCTTTAAAATCCCCGATGATATCAGCGATGATTTAGCGTCAATTTTCGACCCGTTTGGTAATGCCGTACATACCGCCTTGTCGTTCGATTTAGTCGGCGAAGACGTGTTGATCACAGGTGCAGGCCCAATCGGTATTATGGCGGCGGCCGTGTGTCGCCACGTAGGTGCGCGCCATGTGGTGATCACCGACGTCAACGAATACCGCTTAGAACTCGCCCGTAAGATGGGCGCCACCCGCGCAGTCAACGTATCGAAAGAAAACCTCAAAGACGTGATGAAAGAACTGGGCATGACCGAAGGGTTTGACGTAGGTCTTGAAATGTCTGGCGTACCATCGGCTTTCCACGGCATGTTAGATACCATGAACCACGGCGGCAAAATCGCTATGCTCGGTATTCCAGGTGGCGAAATGGCGATTGATTGGAGCAAAGTGATCTTCAAAGGTTTAGTCATTAAGGGCATCTACGGCCGCGAAATGTTCGAAACCTGGTACAAGATGGCAAGCCTTATCCAATCTGGCTTAGACATTTCTCCAATCATCACTCACCACTACAAGATTGATGATTTCCAACAGGGCTTCGAGGCTATGGGCTCGGGCCAATCGGGTAAAGTGATCCTCAGCTGGGATTAATCCCCAGCAGAGATAACTCATACCAAGATAGGGGCTGTACACTCGCCGCCCCTTGTTGCACACTTATCCCATCGCTTACCGTTTCTCAGCAATTTCAGGTTTTATTATGTCTTCCTTTAAACACCTAAGTGTTAATCAATTAGTGCAAATGACCGAGTCAAAGCCAGTACAAATCGTCGATATCCGCGATGGCAATAGCTTTGGCAACGGCCACATTGACGGTGCATTCAATTTAAATAACGAAAATCTAGCGCAATTTATTAGCCAAGCCGATATGGATAAGCCGCTGGTTGTGGTGTGTTACCACGGTAACAGCAGCCAAAATGCCGCGCAGTACCTCTGCGAGCAAGGCTTTGATGATGTCTACAGCCTAGATGGCGGCTTTAGCGCCTGGCATGGGGCGAATGCATGATAGAGATTGGCCGACTCCCCAACAGCAGAGCCGCGCAGGCATTTGTCGATTACCTTAAGGGTAAGCATATCGACTGCCAAATTGAGCCGCTGATGCAAGGAGTCGCCATCCTAGTTATCCACGACAAAGATGTAGAGCAAGCCCGCAAAGAGTTTACCCACTTTCTTGCTCATCCCTACGATAGCAAGTATCTACAGGCCTCCTGGGAACACGGCGATACTCATACTAAGCTCGATTATGGCGCACCGTCATTGCAGCTTTTTACCCAATTTATTACTGGTGCCGGTCCAATCACCTTAATCATATTTGCACTCTGTAGCGTTATTTTTGCGGCGATGAACTTAGGATTTGCGAACCCAACCTATGAAGCGCTGTCCTATTTTGGCGCGGTACCTAATGCAGATTTCAGCCAGTTCTGGCGCGTTTTCACCCCAAGCTTGCTGCACTTTTCGGCCATGCATATCATCTTCAATTTACTCTGGTGGTGGTATTTGGGCGGAAAAATCGAGACTCGAATAGGCACTGCGCCTCTGCTGATTTTATTGCTCGTGGCAGGGACTCTACCTAATATCGTTCAATACTATGTCAGTGGCCCTCACTTTGGCGGCCTATCCGGCGTCGTCTACGCTGTCGCAGGTTATACCTGGGTGATGGGAATGCGTAAACCTGCTGCGGGTATTGGTTTACCCCCTTCCTATATGGGCTTTATGTTGATTTGGTTAGCATTAGGCTTTACCGACGTGCTGGGTATTTCAGTCGCAAACGGCGCCCATATCGGCGGCCTAATTATCGGCTTAGCCCAAGGTTTGTTCGATAGCCGTAAAGCCACAAACTAAGCACCTCTGCGCCTGACCAAGATAACCACATAAAGCGTTATCTTGGCCCGATTGCGACACCACTTACTTTGCCAACTCCAGCACCTTGGCGACGAGCTTTTCGATACCAGAATGCGCCTCAGCAATATTCCCCGCGAGCATATAAGCGGGGGTACTGACTATCTTGTTCGCTTCATCTATTACAATATCGTGCACGGTTGCAGCTTGATGAACGCCGCCCATCAGATTAAATGCCGCGACAGTATCAACGTCATTACCAATCGTACCCTTCGCCCCGTGTCCATATAAGCGCGGGATCATCATAGGTGCGATACAGATAAAACCAACGGGTTTTTTAGCCAAGATAAACTCGTTGATAAAATCAGCCACTAAGGGGTTTACCTCACACTCGCTGCCATTAGTGGCAAAATTGCACAGATTTTTCGCCGCACCGAAGCCACCGGGGATGATCAAGGCATCAATTTCATCGATATCCAGCTCTGTGGTCGCTTTGACTTCTCCGCGGGCAATGCGTGCCGACTCCACCAAGACATTACGTTGCACCGACTTCTCTATCTCACCGGAAAAATGATTAACAACATGCATCTGCTGAATATCGGGGGCAAAACATTGGTAACTTGCGCCCGCCTTTGACAGGGACAATAAGGTTAAAACCGATTCATGGATCTCTGTTCCATCGAAAACACCGCACCCACTGAGTAACACTGCGATTTTTTTCATTAAAAATATCCTTCTTATGCCATTTGATTTTAACAAACCATAAACAAATTGGTTGATCTGATTAAAAATCGTGCTAACTTAATTCGTCGAATCTGACGGACGGTGAAAATTAAGCCAGCCTTAGATGTATTTTACGGAGTCAATAAAAAATCCACAAATCAGGAAGATTTTTCAAGAAACAGTATTGAACTCACACAAATATTTTATAAATATAAAAATCAACAACTTAAAAATATCGCACTAAGCCGTAAACAACGCCATAATTCACAGTTGACTTTTTCACTCACAGACTTATCCACAGGCTGAGAGTCAATTTGCCGTGGCTGAAATAGTGCATCTGTGGCATGCTAACCGCCATCTAAGTCATCGATAAACGAAAATTACCTATGCCGACTATTGCCAATAACCCACTTGTCCTTGTGGATGGATCTTCTTATTTGTACCGCGCCTATTATGCGCCTCCTCATCTGACAAACTCAAAGGGCGAAGCAACAGGAGCCGTTTATGGCGTAGTCAATATGCTCCGTAGTCTATTGACTCGTTACCAGCCCAGCCACATCGCCGTAGTATTCGATGCCAAAGGCAAGACTTTCCGTAATGACTTATACGGCGAATATAAAGCACATCGTCCCCCCATGCCCGATGATCTGCGTTCACAAATCGAACCCTTATATCGCATTATTCGCGCCTTAGGATTGCCGCTTATTTCTATACCAGGTGTTGAAGCCGACGATGTGATTGGAACCATCGCCCGCCAAGCAAGCCTCGAAAAACGCTCGGTATTAATAAGTACAGGCGATAAAGATATGGCGCAACTCGTGGATGACAATATCACGCTGATCAATACCATGACGGACACCATCATGGGGCCAGAAGAAGTTGCGGCTAAATATGGTGTTGGCCCAGATAGAATTATCGATTTCTTAGCGCTGATGGGCGATAAGGCCGATAACATCCCCGGCTTACCCGGTGTCGGCGAAAAAACCGCCTTAGCCATGCTCACAGGGGCTGGCAGTGTCGCCAATTTGCTTGCTGAGCCCGAAAAAGTCACCGAATTGGGCTTTAGGGGCGCAAAAACCATGGCGGCGAAGATCATTGAAAATGCCGACATGCTCAAACTTTCCTATGAACTTGCCACCATCAAAACCGATGTTGAACTCGAGCAAGACTGGCATGAACTCACAGTTAAACCTGCAGACAGAGATGAGCTGATCCAATGTTATGGTGAAATGGAGTTCAAACGCTGGTTAGCAGAAGTATTAGATAATAAGTCAATTACCCAAACCGCCGTCACCAATGTTGAAACAGAGGAAGCATCCGCCCCATCTGAAACACTTGAAACCCAATATGATTGTATTCTAACGGAAGCAGAATTAGACACTTGGATTGCTAAGCTTAAGCAGGCCGATTTAATGGCGGTGGATACCGAGACCACCAGCTTAGATTATATGGTGGCTGAGCTAGTCGGAATGTCATTTGCCGTCGAGGCGGGGAAAGCGGCCTATTTACCTTTGGCCCATAATTATGTTGGCGCCCCGACGCAAATCGATAAAAGTGTGGCGCTTGAAAAACTGCGCCCACTTCTTGAAGATCCAACGATCAAGAAAGTCGGCCAAAACCTTAAGTACGACATTAGCATCTTAGCCAATGCGGGTATTAAACTGCAGGGCGTCGCTTTCGATACCATGCTCGAATCCTATGTGTTTAACTCGGTCGCTTCGCGCCATGATATGGACGGCCTTGCACTTAAATACTTAGGCCATAAAAACATTGGTTTTGAAGATATTGCAGGCAAAGGCGCTAAGCAACTCACCTTCAATCAAATTCCGCTGGAAAACGCCGCGCCCTACGCCGCCGAAGATGCCGATATTACCCTACGCTTGCATCAGCACCTCTGGCCAAGGCTGGAAAAAGAAGCCGAGTTAGCCTCAGTTTTTACTGACATTGAATTACCTCTTATCCAAGTGCTCTCGGACATAGAACGCCAGGGCGTATTAATCGATAGCATGTTACTCGGACAACAGAGTGAAGAGTTGGCGCGTAAAATCGATGAACTAGAGTCTAAAGCCTATGATATTGCAGACGAAAAATTCAACTTAAGCTCGCCGAAACAATTGCAGGTGCTGTTTTTTGAAAAACTGGGCTATCCCATCACGAAAAAGACGCCAAAGGGCGCACCATCGACAGCTGAAGAAGTACTCGTCGAATTAGCATTAGACTATCCACTCCCCAAAGTCATTCTCGAACACCGGAGCCTGACTAAATTAAAGAGTACCTACACGGATAAACTGCCGCTGATGGTCAACGCCAAAACGGGCCGCGTGCACACAAGTTACCATCAAGCCAATGCCGCCACTGGGCGTTTATCCTCGAGCGAGCCTAATCTGCAAAATATCCCTATTCGTACAGAGGAAGGGCGCCGAATTCGCCAAGCCTTTATCGCACCGCAAGGTCGTAAAATACTCGCCGCCGACTACTCACAGATTGAGCTGAGGATCATGGCGCATTTATCCCAAGATGCAGGTTTACTCAAAGCCTTCGCCGAAGGTAAAGATATTCACAGAGCCACGGCTGCGGAAGTATTTGGTACCGACTTTGACGATGTGACAACCGAGCAACGCCGCCGCGCTAAAGCGGTCAATTTCGGCTTAATTTACGGTATGTCGGCCTTTGGGTTGGCACGTCAGCTCGATATTCCCCGCCACGAGGCCCAAACCTATATCGACACTTACTTTGCCCGCTACCCAGGTGTCTTAAAATATATGGAGGAAACCCGCGCCGGCGCCGCCGACTTAGGTTATGTCTCGACGTTATTTGGCCGCCGTCTCTACCTACCCGAAATCCGTGATCGTAATGCGATGCGCCGCCAGGCCGCCGAACGTGCCGCTATTAATGCGCCAATGCAAGGCACCGCCGCCGACATTATCAAGAAAGCCATGATCAACATTGCCAATTGGATAAAAACAGAAACCCAAGGCGAAATCGCCATGATCATGCAAGTGCACGACGAACTGGTCTTCGAAGTCGACGCCGACAAGGCTGAAATGCTCAAACTAAGAGTCTGTGAACTTATGGCCCAAGCGGCCAACCTAGATGTCGAGTTACTGGCCGAGGCGGGTATTGGTGATAACTGGGATCAGGCTCACTAACCCTCCGGCATCCAACAACCAAACTGATTGAACAGAAGATAAAGCTAACCTGAATGCAATTTATGAGTTCAGGTTAGCTCACTCGTATCTTAGCCAGCAGCGCTAGGCATTACCCTCGGCCACACAATCATCACCAAGCACTCATAGCCAAGCAGCCCAATGTATCTGGCGGCTCCTAATTCCGCGTCATCAATCGCAGGACACTCAAGTAGGTTGTATGTGCTCAAGAGTGCCATAACAGCTGTTCTCTCATGCGCACACTAAAACACTCAGCCGAATTTAGAGTAAAAACATTAAATCTCAAGAATTGATCTCTTTTGTATATAAGTTTCTTGCTACCCCGTTAAATCAGCCAATTAAGCCTCTTTTGTGAAATTATCAGATCAATTTGAGGCGTTTTTTCGCTCACAACCTGAGATCAAGCGCACATAATTACCTCGTTTTTGAAAAAACTGTTTTCCATTTAAAGATAAATAGCGTATTATTCTCTGCGTAGGGTACAGAGGTTAAGATGTTCTATCTTTCAGACCTTTATTTCACTTATAGTGATGAGCCAAATTCTGGCGCCTCAGCAACTTGTTTGCTGAGGCTTTTTTTTTGCTCTTTTTTTGAGTGAACGCATTTTTTAGAGTATTTACTTTAATAAAAGGTAAATCCAATGTATGCTGTCTTCATTGAGAACCGTTAAAGGTATTTAATGGTGCTTGAGTCTTGTTGAATTTAGCTTCTCCCCAAAAGAGCTAATATTTTTGGCCGATGACATAGCTATCGGCTATTTTTTTGCCTGTAATTTACAAGAGTGGCAGCAGGATAGATTGAGGAAAGGAAGGTTGGATAAGAGTAGAAGATGCACATACACAGCTAAATTTATGATTTAGGCTGTGTATGGGTTTTAGGCAATATATGTTGTTAATTCAACTATTCAGCACTACCTGCAGCATCTAATTCGTCGGCCAACCACTGAGGATGGCACCACTCATTCAGTATGCTCAGCACTTTAGGTTTTCCGGTGCCTTTAAGTGATGAAAACGGTTCTACTTGAACCCAATCACCAAAGTCAGTTAAGGCTTTACGGACTTCATTGACGGTTTTCATCTTAGCACTTTGTGCTAACTTATCTGACTTAGTTAACAGTGCCAATACAGGTATTTCGCTCGCTACCGCCCACTCTATCATCTGCATATCCAGATCTTTGAGCGGGTGACGGATATCCATTAACACAACAACACCACTTAAGCAGGCACGCTTCTGTAAATATTCACCAAGTGCTTGTTGCCATTTATTTTTCATCGCCAATGGCACCTGCGCAAAACCATAACCAGGCAAATCCACTAAACGACGCTGCGCATCCAACTCGAATACGTTAATAAGCTGAGTTCGACCAGGGGTTTTACTGGTTCTTGCTAAGCTTTTTTGCTCAGTTAATGCATTGAGTGCACTTGATTTTCCGGCATTTGAGCGACCAGCAAAAGCAATCTCAACTCCAACGTCACCGGGCAGATATTGATCCAAATGTGCAATGTCAGGTGCACTAATTAAAAACTTCGCCCTGCGAAAATCTATATGAGATTCAGTCACTATTTACTCCAAAATATTTTCTGCGCAATACCATAATTAATGAAGAATTGCTTACTTTTCCACGTTTTCGTGTAAAATATTACCCCGATCACATTAAACATATTTTACCACGCTTGCGGGTCACCCTAGTAAGCTCAGGATAATAATCTTAACCAGAAGTTGGAACGCCATGAAAAAGTTAGCTCTTGCGCTGTCTGTTGTAGTTGCCGCCATATCTTCACCTGCGATTGCAGAAGGTAATGCTGAAGCGGGAAAAACTAAAATTATCGTTTGCTCTGCCTGCCATGGTATGGACGGTAACAGTATGATCGATATGTATCCTAAGCTTGCGGGCCAACACGCCACTTACCTGCAAAAGCAACTACATGACTTCCGTAGTGCCGCACAAACTGGTGGCAAAGATGGCCGTATGGATCCTATCATGGGTGGCATGTCGATTGCTCTAAGCGATCAGGATATTCTCGATATTGGCGCATATTTCTCAAGCCAAACTTTACAAGTCGCAGAAGTGAAAGATGTACCAGAGCTTGGCGCCAAGTTGTACAAAGGTGGAGATGTTTCGCGTGGTATTACAGCATGTATGGCATGCCATGGTCCTGATGGTAAAGGCGCAGAGCTTGCTGGCTTCCCCGCTTTAGCTGGCCAACACGCTAACTATATCAAAATCCAACTGACTAAGTTCCGCGATGCGGGCCGTAATAACGATCTCAACGGCATGATGCAAGATGTCGCGAAAAAGTTAAGCGACAGCGACATTGACGCCCTTTCTAAATATCTGTCTAGCTTGAAATAACACTCAGGTGCGTAGCTCAGTCCCTTTTAGTCAAAGAGATTGAGTGAGCACCAGACCCGCAAGGATGGTTTATAGCCTAAACCATCCTTGCGGTCATTTCCCCCTCCCATTCTGCCAGTCCGCTTTGAGTCATATTTATCCGTAAACACGTATCGCTAGCAGTTCTCCCCCCCCTACAACCTTGTACCACCAGCCAAACACCAAAAGTCATTTCATAAATAATCACATGTTTATACCCAAACAACCGAAAGGTGCAGAATTCAGCGTGAACTTAACGCACTTTAAGATAAAGAGTGCTGTACACACCCGATGAAAATTGGGATGTTTTTGCAGAAACGACGGCATTATCATTAGGTTCACACTAGCATGTTTACGTTGACGTAAACTGATTAAGATTCCTGCTTGACATAGATCACAGATTTGGGGTTTAATAAGCCCCGTACCGAGATAAACCCATCTGTTTGTACAAAAAGATTAATAATAACTTGCAGATTTCGGTATAATTAACATTCAAGATATAAGAATAAATATATTCAATAACAATAATATAATTAAGACCACTCTCTAATAATAATAAGAGTCGTGATTTCAAGTTGAAATCCAGGTCAGTACATTTTTGTAAGGGATGGCCGATAACGCCAATTTGCGCTAAGCAAAACGCCTTACACTCAGGGTAACTTGCCCCATCAGGACACAGTTTGAATGATTCAAATTGTAGCAAAGGAAGCTAATAAGCTTAGGATGCACTGGCTGGAAGCTTGTTATCACTGGAAGGTACTTTAAGCAACATGGATGGTTAACTGAACGTCAATGATGACGCTGCTATACAAGATGTGTCTTGAGACCATCTACGGAAACTGTGGTCAGGATGGCGACAGAAAATAAATTAAGTGTCTGGAAGACCGATAACTAAAATGTTGCAGGGAAAGCAGTAAAAAAAAGAAGGATACCGACCGGGAAAGTCGCATAGCAAGTATGGATACTTGGAATCAGGATAAGGTGCTAGATGCACCCTTTGTAAGGCGGCAGTTTAACTGCCGCCTTTTTCTTTATTGTCATTTGCAATCCACAGCTGTGCCGAAAATGTGCACTAATCCAATATAATTGGTACAATCAACGCCTTAATAATCTTTCTAGCTGACTCAATGCGCAGATGCCCCCTTTGTCATAACAGCCAAACTTATATACTCCTTCAGGATAAAAAACGGAGTTTTTATGTTTGTATGACTTGCGGGTTAACCTTTGCAGATGCCAGTAGCCATCTTCCCCCCGCAGCAGAAAAACAAAGATATGGCCGCTCTAGGGTCGCATCTAAACAGCGGCAATTATCACAGTTTATTTTGCCTCTATTAGAACAGCTGCAATATCAGCAAGCCGGCAGCTTATTAGGACTCAATTTTGGCCGCATACTCGATCAAACGAGTCTGGCCACCATCGAATCCGCGGGACATACCCTGAATCAATACGACCCTTTTTTTGCGCCGGATCACGACACCCTAAAACAAGAATATGATTTTATCTGTTGCTACCGAGTTTTTGAGCATTTTCAGTACCCCATCAAAGAATGGAGTCTACTCACTCGTTTACTCCGGCCAGGCGGCTGGTTAGCGATCAGTACGCCTTTATTAGTTGATTTGGAAGGGTTTGCTAAGTGGCACTATAAGAACAATCTTACCCATGTGAGTTTCTACCAAAGGCAAACCTTTGAGCACTTAGCCCAAAATAGTCATTTTGAACTATTATTTGCCGCGAAAGACCTCGTTTTGATGCAAAAAACATCATAATCTGGTATAACACCCGACCTAATTTAGCACCTTGTTGATAGGGTGATTCCATATCTGCAAGGCCACACGTTGTAAACAATTGAGAAAACCATGTCTCGTAGCAAGAAAACACGCAAGGGCGGCGAGAACAGCCCGAAGTTACAGCCAAGAGTGAAGAAGCAAGATCGCGCTGTAGCCACAGGCAAACGTAAAGAATCGGGCAATAAATCAGGCAGTCGTCATAACGAAGGCCTTATCTTGGCTCAAGCGCCCCAGCAAAATGCGGCGCAAAAAAAGGATCCGCGCCATGGCAGTAAAAAGCCTGTGGCTTTAGCGATTCCGGTGGTGGCTGATACAGTTCAGACGGCGAAGGTTAAACAGCCTAAATTAACCGATGAGCAAAAACTGCTGAAACTCGAAGAAGATCCAAGACTGAACCAGTTACTCGATATGCTGGAAGAAGGTCGAGATCTCAACGATGCAGATCAAAAATGGTTAGATCAACAGCTGAATAAGATTGAAGCTCTGATGATTAAGTTAGGTATTAGTGACGATATCGATGATGATGCACCCTCATCATCCTCTAAGTCCTTGTCTGACGATGAGTTATTCGACAAATTCGAATCGGGCGCTGACTTACTAAAAGATTATCAAGACAAGTTCTAAACCTCTCAGTGCTAGGGCATAGGGGTCTCAGTTTTTTAGCTGTGCTCCCTATGCCATTCAGATAAGGAGTCTTTGTGTCTACGGCCATTGTCATTCTCGGTTTTATCATCATAGTAGTGCTAAGTAGCTACGCCACTTACTTACTCTTAAAGTTGCAACGGCAAAAAAAGCGACAGCAAGCAGCCCTTGTGGAACGTGAAGCCGTAGCAAATGCAAAACGCGCCCAAGTTTTAGATGATATTCGCTATATCGCTACAGCTATGATTGAAGACCGCTGTGAGATCTCCGAAGGCGTGGTCAGAATTGGGCGATTATTTGAAATTTTATCCCTGAGTGAACGGGTCGCACCTGAGTTTCCCGCATTATTCCAACACTTTGAGTTAATTAAAGATCATCCTATCATGGAGGCTCGTCAAGCCTTGCCTAAGCAGGAAAGGATGAAATTAGACTTGATCAGAATGAAGTCAGAAGCCGCATTAGAGCAAGGCATTAGTGATGATGCGAAAAAACTGTCGGCGTACCAACCCAAAGCGATGCATTAAACAAATGAATTTCTAGACTTCAAGACCACTTATGCTGTGGTTTTGAAGTCATCTAGACAAAGCTCGTACCAATCTTACGCCCCTCCTCCCGTGAGCCTGCGCACAAAACCGCCAAATACCGACAGACAAGCGTACTTTTTTGATAGATATTGCGTAACTTCTAAAAAGACAGACGTCATTTTTACAACATAGATCAAGGTTATTTACCAAAGAACCTTGCATACTTCGCTTGTTGCTAATTTACCCTCGGAGGACACGCCTTGAAGCAGCCCACTCAGATTAGCTGGGATCAATCGATGATCGAAAAATATAACTACAGCGGTCCCCGTTATACGTCTTACCCAACGGCGCTCGAGTTCGATGACTCATTCACCGAACAGAACCTGCTGACGGCCATTGAAAATAGCAAAAGCGATAAACTGTCGCTGTATATTCATATCCCATTCTGCGCCAAGCTTTGTTATTACTGCGGCTGCAATAAAGTCATCACCCGCCACCAACATAAAGCCGATCAGTACATTGAATATTTAAGCCAAGAAATTATCAAACGTGCGCCCCTGTTTAAACATTACAGCGTGACCCAAATGCATTGGGGCGGCGGCACACCAACCTTCTTAAATCCAGAGCAAATTCTTAAGCTTACCGCTTTAATCAAGGCCAATTTTAACTTTGCCGCTGAAGGTGAGTTTTCGATTGAAGTCGATCCTCGCGAAATTGAACTTTCAATGCTCGACACTTTGAAAGAAGCAGGCTTTAACCGAATTTCTATCGGTGTCCAAGACTTTAATAAAGAAGTGCAAATTGCCGTTAATCGCGAACAAGACGAGCAATTTATCTTCGACTTGATGGCCAAAGCGAAAGCCATGGGCTTTGTGTCGACCAACATAGATTTAATCTATGGCTTGCCACACCAAACGCCAGAAACCTTTGCAGCGACTATGCAGCGTGTTTTAGATTTGTCCCCTGACCGTCTGTCGGTATTTAACTATGCTCACTTACCTGCGCGCTTTGCCGCTCAACGTAAGATCAAAGACGAGCATTTACCTTCACCAAAGCAAAAACTCGAAATGTTGCACCAAACGATCGAGACCTTAACTGGCGCCGGTTACCAATATATCGGCATGGACCACTTTGCTAAACCCGATGACGAGTTAGCCAAGTTACAACGCGAAGGCAAACTGCACCGCAACTTCCAAGGTTATACCACCCAAGAAGAATGTGATTTATTAGGTCTTGGCGTGTCGTCTATCAGTCAAATTGGCGACTGTTACGCGCAAAATCAAAAAGATATCCGTCCTTACTATGAAGCCATAGATAAAGACGGCCATGCTTTGTGGAAAGGTTGTAGCCTGAACCGCGATGATGAAATCCGCCGTGTTGTGATTAAACAGCTGATTTGCCACTTCGATTTAGATATGGCGAAAATGGATGAAAAACTGGGAATTCAGTTTGAAGAATACTTCGCTGAAGACTTGAAACTACTACAAACCTTTATCGACGATAAATTAGTTGAAGTGGTCGACAGAAAAATCACTATCAGCCCAACGGGCCGCCTACTGATCCGTAATATCTGTATGTGCTTCGACCTTTACTACCGTCAAAAAGCGCGTCAGCAACAGTTCTCCCGCGTGATCTAACGCTTAGCGAAAATCCAATAAAAAATCCGACTTAAGGTCGGATTTTTTTATTGCGATTAATTAAACCTTTTACGCTTTAGCGGCATACAGCGCCTTACGCTCACTGTCCGATAAAAATGCCATTTCAACACCGTTACGTTGCACCTGCGCTAACTCAGCATCGGTTAACTTGAGTTCAGATTTGGCGATACGATACTCATGCTTAATATCGATAGCGCTCACACCGGGATCATCGGTATTTAGGCTTATCAACACGCCTGCATCCATAAAGGTTCTGAATGGATGCTCAGCGTAAGAAGCCACAGTAGAAGTATGCAAGTTACTGGTTGGGCAAGATTCGATACCAATACTGTGCTTAGCAAGATATTCCATCAACTTAGGATCGTGAATCGCGTTCACCCCATGACCAATTCGAGTTGCGCCAAGTTCTTGAATCGCTTGCCACATACTTTGTGAACCCGCAGCTTCACCGGCGTGAGCCGTAATCGCAAGGCCAGCATCACGAACACGTTTAAAGTGATCGTTAAATAACTCGCCAGGGAAGCCTAATTCATCACCGGCTAAGTCCATAGCCACGAGATGTTGTTTATGGGCGAGTAAGCCTTCAAGTTCTTGAGTACAAGCGGCTTGACCGAATGAACGTGACAAAATACCAATCAAATTGATCTTCACGTTATAGTCTTTTAAGCCCGCTTTAACGCCGTCAACTACCGCTTCAACTACGCCTTCAATCGGTAACTTATGGTTCATCGCCATATAGTAAGGACTAAAACGTAACTCAGCGTAATCTAAGCCAGACAACGCCGCATCGGCAACATTTTCATAGGCGACGCGTTTAACCGCATCCAAATCTGCGAGTACGGCAACCATCCAATCGAGCTTCTTTAAGAAGGCGACTAGGCTAGTTTCTTTCCCCTGAATTTGCACAAAAGGTGTGAGCGTCTCTAAAGAATCGGCAGGTAGCGCAATGCCGTGTTGGTGTCCTAGTTCCCAAATGGTATTTACCCGCACATTACCGTCTAGGTGACGATGCAGATCCACCAATGGAATGGATGTATCAATCATATTTAACCCCTATTTGAACTACCCAGCCAATGCTTTTGTTATTTGGTCGCGGGCGGACCCTAAGTTTAACACGCATTTTTAGGGGCATTTATGAGTCAAAGGTATTTAAATTCACATTCAGTCACAATTCCGCTTAATATCCATACAAGGATCTGCCTAAATCCTCAGGCATAATGAGTTCAATAACAACGAAAATATCAGAGAATGACCATGCATAAACTCTTAACCCCTAGCCTATTGATTTGTGCTTTAAGCGCCTGCAGCGTCGGCGCTCCTCAGGGACAAAATCCTGCATCAGCAGTCATCGCGACGTCCCCATCTCAAGCCAGTCCAATCTCACCAGCACTACAAGCCATTATTGACCAAAGCTGGCAATTACAGCTCAGTGCCAGCCCAGAGATGGCCTATGGCATGGGAAACAAGAGTGCGGCAGGAAAGCTTCAAGATCTTTCTCCCGAAGCCTTAACCAAACTCAATCAAGGCCAGATTGCGATTTTAAGCCAATTGAAAGCGCTCGATCGCAGCCAACTGAGTAAAGAGGATAAGATTAATGCTCAGATACTCGAAGATCAGATCCAAAACGATGTAGATCTCTATAAATACAAAGATTATTACCTGCCAATCACGGCTGAAAGCGGCTTCCACGCCTATATTTCATCGATTGCACAGGCTCGCTTTAATACCCTAGAAGACTATCAAAATTACATCGACAAGCTAAAAGCCCTACCCACCTACTTTGCCCAGCAGACCCATTGGTTAAAACAAGGCTTAGCCGAAGGTATAACACCGCCTAAAGCCACGTTAACTGGGTTTGAAAACAGTATCAGTGCCTATATAGTTCCCGTTGAAAAAAGTAGTTATTTCAAGCCATTTACTCAATACCCAAGCCATTTTACTGCCGCGCAGAAAGCCCAATTAACGCAAGAAGGCCGAGCTCTAGTCGAAAAGACCGTCTTACCTGTTTATCAGAATTTCTATGACTTTATGACACAGGAATATATGCCCAATACACGGGAGAACATTGCCGCCAGCAGTCTACCCGCAGGGAAAGCGTTTTATGAGAATCGCGTCCGTTACTACACCACCCTCGATATGACATCGGCGCAAGTGCATGAACTTGGCTTAAAAGAAGTGACACGCATCCGCCAAGAGATGGAGCAAATCATCGCATCCGTTGGCTTTAAGGGCAGTTTTGCCGATTTTTTACATTTTCTACGCACCGATCCCCAGTTCTACACCACCAGTGCCGATCAGTTACTCAAAGAGGCCGCATTTATAGCGAAAAAAGCCGATGCCATGCTCCCCAAATATTTTGGTAAACTGCCTCGCCAACCCTATGGAATCGCCCCCGTTCCCGCTGAAATCGCACCTAAATATACCTCTGGCCGCTATTCGGGATCTAACCGCGATGACGAGCCTGGTTATTATTGGGTTAATACCTATGCCCTTGATAAACGACCGCTCTACGAATTAGAAGCCTTAACCCTGCATGAAGCCGTCCCAGGGCATCATCTGCAAATATCACTCAACTCAGAACTCAGCGCATTACCCGATTTTCGCCGCTATGGTTATATCTCAGCCTTTGGTGAAGGTTGGGGTTTATATAGTGAATATTTAGGGTTGGAAGCGGGATTCTACCAAGATCCTTACAGTAACTTTGGCCGCCTCACCTATGAGATGTGGCGTGCAGCGCGTTTAGTCGTAGACACAGGAATGCATGCCCAGGGTTGGAGTCGAGAGCAGGCCATTGATTTTATGGCCAGCAATACCGCCCTATCATTACACAATGTCACCACTGAGATTGACCGCTATATCACTTGGCCAGGGCAAGCATTGTCCTACAAGATTGGTGAATTAACGATCAAGCGGTTACGAGCTAAGGCAGAACAGGAACTCGGCGACAAATTCGATATTCGCGCCTTCCATGATGCCGTGCTCGCAAATGGTTCAGTCCCCATGCGAATACTCGAAGCGCAGATAGATGACTTTATCGCAACTCAAAAAGCCAAGTCATAAAACTAGCTGCATAGGAGTCTGCATTTTCAGACTCCTATAGTTCTCTGTTACACTCTAGCAAACCTTTTTGCCAAGATATGTGCGACAGCGTATGAGCCAAGCTACCCCTGTATTTTCAACCGAACACGATTTAAATACCTCAGAGCAGCAAGCCTTCTGGCAAACCGTAGTCCAAGGAACATTAACAGCAGCCGATGGCATCAGTTTGGCCTATATGGTGGCATTACATCCCAAAGCGCACGCCAGCATAGTCCTTAGCAGTGGCCGAGTTGAATCCTATTTAAAGTATCAAGAACTGGTATTTGACTTGTACCAACAGGGTTATTCTGTTTATGCCATAGATCACCGCGGACAAGGGCTGTCGGCACGCATGACTATCAATCCACACATGGGCCACGTGCGTAGATTTAATGATTATATCGATGACTTTGCGCTGTTTATGCACAAAATCGTACTTAAACAAGCCGCGCAACCTCTGTTCCTACTCGGACATTCTATGGGGGGCGCCATTGGCACTTTATATTTAAAACAGCATCCAGATATTTTCACCGCGGCGGCATTTTCCGCGCCTATGTACGGTATTAAACTGCCAATGCCAAAGGGGTTTGTTCGCTGGTTGGCGAGTAAGTTAGACACTAGCCTTAATGGTGGCGAACCTAATTTTGTGCTCAGTGGGCAAAATTATAAAGCCGTGCCATTTAAAGGAAATGACTTAACCCACAGCCAGGCAAGGTATCAAGCCTATAGGGAATTATATGAAGCAGCCCCTAAACTCCAACTCGGCTCGCCGACCAATCGCTGGCTAACTGAGTCTTTAGATGCGGCGGATTCCTGCGTATTGGCCACGGCACATATCCGCACTCCCATACTGATCCTCCAGGCCAGCGAAGATAAGATTGTTGATAATGCAGCACAAAATCTTGCCGTCAGTTCTCACTGCCAATTAAAAGTGATTGCGGGGGCTGCCCATGAGATTTTTATGGAAAAAGACGCCTATCGAAATCAGGCCTTAAATTATGCGCTCGAGTTCTTTATACGCTACGTAATAAAGGACGAGGACAAACAAGCTGTTTAAAATCAGTGTAATTGAGTGGCCGACTAAAACAATAGCCTTGATATGCACAGCAGCCAAGGGCTGCAAAAACCTGTTGCTGCTTAACTGATTCAATCCCTTTAGCCACTAGTTGTATCTCAAATGCCTGTAGCGACTGGATTAAAGCACTTTGCCACAGCGATGAGGCCATAGCCGCGCAGTTGATATTCAGTTTCACTTCACTTATGGGGTATTTCATTAGGCAACTTAAAGCGCTTTGACCCACACCAAAGCCATCTAAGACAATGGGCACACCTGCAGCGAACAATTTACTAATACGTTCATTCACAAAGGTTTCTTGCATTAAAAATGTCGTTTCAGTGAGTTCAACCCCCAACTGATTCGCACTAAGGGCATAGGTATCAACCAGCGCTAATAAATGCTCAATAAAATCAGCTTGGCAAAATGATAATGAGCTAATGTTGACTGTCATTCGTGGCAACACTAGACCTTGGCCTTTCGCGTGCTGCAGTAACAGGCAGGCTCGTTTAAAGACGCTCAGATCTAAGGCCGCAATCAAACCACTACGCTCAGCCAGATGGATAAATTCAGCCGGTGCAATCACTTCGCCATTAGCTAGATACCAGCGGGATAATATTTCCGCAGAAACAATATCCCCATTCACATCAACAACTGGTTGGAACACCAATGACAACTTATCTTGCTCTATCGCCGTCTTCAACTCTTGCTGCAGGAGTTCATCACGACTTTGACGTTTATCTAAATCCACATGATAGAAAGCACAACCCGCTTGATCCTGTAGCTTGGCAGCTTGCTTAGCGAGTTTTGCGCGATATAACACGGTAGAGGGCTCTAAGGTTTCAACACTATCGAGCAAATAAATCCCCACATTGGCATTCAGTTCGAAATGATGTTCAGCATAATGGAAGGGACGAGCTATGATTTGCCTTAGTTCTATCGCCAAAGCTAAGCCACGGCGCCCCGCCATTTCTGCATCGACACCCAACTCTTTTGCCAACAGAACAAAACGTCCCGCCTCTAAATGGCCAACGATAATATTCTCAGCAAAATAACTCGATAATCGTGCGCCAAGCTGGGCAAATAACCGTTCAAGTTCATGTGGCGTAAGGGAGTCAGCCACCCCAAAGCACTCGACTTCAACAAAGAAAAATCCGCCCCAATGGCCCGAGCTATTCCGTTGAACAAGAAATTGAGACAAACGGTCCATAAATGTCGCGGGTAACATGCGGTGCCCCGCAACAGAATTTTCAACGAGTTGGGCGATTGCAGCATGGTTCTTCTCACTCTCAGAGACGTCCATATGAATGCCTATCATACGTGTCGGACGCCCTTGATGATCCCAATCGACTAGCATGCCGCGATCGAGCACCCAAATATAATGACCATCCCTGTGTTTAAGTCGATGTACACTCTCAAACTCTTTACTCTTACCACTCAAATATTCCTGCAAGCTATCTAAAACCGTTTGCCGGTCCTCAGGGTGTAAACGCGTCTCCCAAATCTGAAAAGAACCCTCAAGTTCATCCGGCGCATAGCCAATCATCTCCTTCCAGCGATCCGAGAGAAACACCTCACCCGTGCCTATATCCCAATCCCAAATTCCATTTCGTGAACCTTCCACGGCAAATAGCCAACGCTGTTCGCTGTCATTCAATTGCTTAACGGCACGACCTAAACGTTCATGAACCTGTTGCAGGCTAGATTGAAGAGATAAAACCTCCGTAGAACTCCAAGGTATTTGAGTCGAAAATGCTGCGGTGCCGACCTGTTTAGCCGTCTCGCTCAAAATTTTAAATGGACGGATCAAAAGGTAATAAAGAATTAACGTAAAACCTATCAATAACAAACCGCCGAGTCCCCAGACACGGATAAAACGTTGCTGTAATTTGGCAGAAGCTTCAGAAACTAGGGGAGCAAGATCGGATTCAAGGTAGATCAACTCCACAGCACCAGGAAATTGCGGCACTACCGGATAATAAGCTTGAATCGTTAACCGTTCGAGATTGACGGATATCTGTTGTAGGGAGGATTGCACAACGGCATGATGTTTCGTTACATCATAGCCATCAATTACTTGGATAGCATTGCTATCACGCCAAACCGTATGATTAGCGAAACGAATCCGACTGTCCGCATCGACTAAAATATACACCATAGTGCTCATATCCAGCGCGGCCAAGGAGACTTCCTGCTCAATACGCTCCACATCCTGTAAAGCTTGTGCCGATTGCACAACCGTCTGCATTCTGAATAATTGCTGCTTAATTTGATTTACCTGACGCTCGGCAAGCTCACCACGAACTTGATCACTCTCATACAGGTACTCACCCACGACTAACACTAAATAAAGTGTCAGCATACACAGTGGGATCAATACCGCGAGAGAAAGTTTACGAAGCATCGGCGCCCGACAACCTTTAATAAAATGAAGAATAGCCCTGTATGCTAACGGGAAAACACCGACTAAGCAAAAAGACTTAATTGAAAACTATAGCAATCCTCAACGAAATATTGAAATTCCGCTGAAACATCAAAATATAAAGGTAGAATAATAAGGGATTTCAGGAAATTGGAGTTCAGATATAAAAATCACAGACGCAAAAAAGCCAGCTTATTCAGCTGGCTTCGTTGCATCTTTACAAGATAATTAGGCGCTTGGCGATGACCTACTCTCTACTATCCCCGAAGGGGATACATGGGGGCGAATCATCATTGCCTAAAATGCGCAGCATTTTGATGATGAGTCGCGCGGAGCAATTTATTGCGTAGCCGGAGAGTCCGCTTAGCGGCGGGTCGACATCGAGGTTGGTTTTCGCGGAGCGTATAAACACAAAAGCCCTAGCGGTTTAGGCTAGGGCTTTTGTGTTTATTTGGATGCTTGGCGATGACCTACTCTCACATGGGGAGACCCCACACTACCATCGGCGCGATTGCGTTTCACTTCTGAGTTCGGGATGGGATCAGGTGGGACCACAATGCTATTGTCACCAAGCAAATTCTTACTGGTTAATTGTCCGTCTGACGGCATTGTCTCCTCGCTACTGTGCTCATGTACTAACGTACACTCCGCGCCTCGCTCGTCACGGCTTTGTCAGCCTAACAATTTCCTGCGTAATTAACCTTTTAATTTTAATTTGAAAAGCTGTTTGTTTTTGAGTTCACACTTCATTAAGTGCATATATTCTGTCTAAGTTCGCTTAGCAAAACCCATCTGGGTTGTATGGTTAAGCCTCTCGAGTCATTAGTACATGTTAGCTCAACGCCTCACAACGCTTACACACCATGCCTATCAACGTCCTAGTCTCGAACGGCTCTTTAGAGGTCTTATAGACCTAGGGATGACTCATCTTGGGGCTCGCTTCCCGCTTAGATGCTTTCAGCGGTTATCGATTCCGAACGTAGCTACCGGGCAATGCCATTGGCATGACAACCCGAACACCAGCGGTTCGTTCACTCCGGTCCTCTCGTACTAGGAGCAACTCCCCTCAATCATCCAACGCCCACGGCAGATAGGGACCGAACTGTCTCACGACGTTCTGAACCCAGCTCGCGTACCACTTTAAATGGCGAACAGCCATACCCTTGGGACCGACTTCAGCCCCAGGATGTGATGAGCCGACATCGAGGTGCCAAACACCGCCGTCGATATGAACTCTTGGGCGGTATCAGCCTGTTATCCCCGGAGTACCTTTTATCCGTTGAGCGATGGCCCTTCCATTCAGAACCACCGGATCACTATGACCTACTTTCGTACCTGCTCGACGTGTCTGTCTCGCAGTTAAGCTGGCTTATGCCATTGCACTAACCGTACGATGTCCGACCGTACTTAGCCAACCTTCGTGCTCCTCCGTTACTCTTTGGGAGGAGACCGCCCCAGTCAAACTACCCACCAGGCACTGTCCCTAACCCCGATAAGGGGTCTAGGTTAGAACATCAAAACTACAAGGGTGGTATTTCAAGGACGACTCCACGAGAACTAGCGTTCCCGCTTCAAAGTCTCCCACCTATCCTACACATGTAGGTTCAATGTTCAGTGCCAAGCTATAGTAAAGGTTCACGGGGTCTTTCCGTCTAGCCGCGGGTATACGGCATCTTCACCGCAATTTCAACTTCACTGAGTCTCGGCTGGAGACAGCGTGGCCATCATTACGCCATTCGTGCAGGTCGGAACTTACCCGACAAGGAATTTCGCTACCTTAGGACCGTTATAGTTACGGCCGCCGTTTACCGGGGCTTCGATCATGAGCTTCTCTTGCGATAACCCAATCAATTAACCTTCCGGCACCGGGCAGGCGTCACACCGTATACTTCCTCTTGCGAGTTTGCACAGTGCTGTGTTTTTGATAAACAGTTGCAGCCACCTGGTATCTGCGACTCCCGTCAGCTTAGAGAGCAAGTCTCATCACCAACAAGAGCGTACCTTCTCCCGAAGTTACGGTACCATTTTGCCTAGTTCCTTCAGCCGAGTTCTCTCAAGCGCCTTGGTATTCTCTACCCGACCACCTGTGTCGGTTTGGGGTACGATTCCCGCTAACCTGAAGCTTAGAAGATTTTCCTGGAAGCATGGCATCAACTACTTCAGTCCCGTAGGACCTCGTCATCAGCTCTCGGCCTTAAGATTTCCCGGATTTGCCTAAGAAATCAGCCTACCACCTTAAACGCGGACTACCAACGCCGCGCTAGCCTAGCCTTCTCCGTCTCTCCATCGCAGTTAGCGGAAGTACAGAAATATTAATCTGTTTCCCATCGATTACGCCTTTCGGCCTCACCTTAGGGGTCGACTCACCCTGCCCCGATTAACGTTGGACAGGAACCCTTGGTCTTTCGGCGAGGGGGTTTTTCACCCCCTTTATCGTTACTCATGTCAGCATTCGCACTTCTGATACCTCCAGCGTGGGTTACCCCTTCACCTTCATCGGCTTACAGAACGCTCCTCTACCGCGCAACCCTAATGGGCTGCACCCGTAGCTTCGGTGGTATGTTTAGCCCCGTTACATCTTCCGCGCAGGCCGACTCGACTAGTGAGCTATTACGCTTTCTTTAAATGATGGCTGCTTCTAAGCCAACATCCTAGCTGTCTAAGCCTTCCCACATCGTTTCCCACTTAACATACACTTTGGGACCTTAGCTGACGGTCTGGGTTGTTTCCCTTTTGACGACGGACGTTAGCACCCGCCGTCTGTCTCCCGAGTAGTACTCATTGGTATTCGGAGTTTGCAAAGGGTTGGTAAGTCGGGATGACCCCCTAGCCTTAACAGTGCTCTACCCCCAATGGTATTCGCTCGAGGCGCTACCTAAATAGCTTTCGAGGAGAACCAGATATCTCCCGGTTTGATTGGCCTTTCACCCCCAGCCACAAGTCATCCGCTAATTTTTCAACATTAGTCGGTTCGGTCCTCCAGTTGATGTTACTCAACCTTCAACCTGCCCATGGCTAGATCACCGGGTTTCGGGTCTACACCTTGCAACTCAACGCGCAGTTAACACTCGGTTTCCCTACGGCTCCGCTATTCGCTTAACCTTGCTACAAAATGTAAGTCGCTGACCCATTATACAAAAGGTACGCAGTCACGGTCTCAAGAACCGCTCCCACTGCTTGTACGTATACGGTTTCAGGTTCTATTTCACTCCCCTCACAGGGGTTCTTTTCGCCTTTCCCTCACGGTACTGGTTCACTATCGGTCAGTCAGGAGTATTTAGCCTTGGAGGATGGTCCCCCCATATTCAAACAGGATGTCACGTGTCCCGCCTTACTCGTTTTCATCAATGGTTAGTTTTCGTGTACGGGGCTATCACCCTGTGCCGCTGCGCTTCCCAACGCATTCCACTAACACCCCACTGACTTAAGGGCTAATCCCCGTTCGCTCGCCGCTACTAGGGGAATCTCGGTTGATTTCTTTTCCTAAGGGTACTTAGATGTTTCAGTTCCCCTCGTTCGCCTCATGTAGCTATGTATTCACCACATGATGACCGCTTATGCGGCCGGGTTCCCCCATTCGGACATCGTTAGCTCAAATGCTTGTTACTAGCTCGCCAACGCTTTTCGCAAGTTACTACGTCCTTCATCGCCTCTGACTGCCAAGGCATCCACCGTATACGCTTAGTCGCTTAACCATACAACCCAAATGGGTTTCACTTGCGTGAGCCACCTGAATTGTTGCGACCAGCTGGTTTTACTTGTCTCACTTCTGACCAAAGAAGTGGACGCGCCTTAGACTTGAATATTCAAGACACTTAATAAAGTGTTTGAGAACTCAATGTTCAATGCTTTCGCATTAAACTTTTTTCGTATCAACACAACGACAGACATCATTGTGTTTAATACTATCAGCTTTCCAAATTGTTAAAGAACAAGCATCGTCGTTAAGACGTGCCACTCGCTCTACAAGAACAAGTTATCTGTGTGAACACTCAAAAACACGGATGTTTTTGTGTCGACTCGGCACGGATGCCATGTTGTCGACCCAACAAGCGTAAGTTAGTCGTATAGGTAAGGAGGTGATCCAGCCCCAGGTTCCCCTAGGGCTACCTTGTTACGACTTCACCCCAGTCATGAACCACAAAGTGGTGAGCGCCCCCCCGAAGGTTAAGCTACCCACTTCTTTTGCAGCCCACTCCCATGGTGTGACGGGCGGTGTGTACAAGGCCCGGGAACGTATTCACCGTGGCATTCTGATCCACGATTACTAGCGATTCCGACTTCATGGAGTCGAGTTGCAGACTCCAATCCGGACTACGACGAGCTTTGTGAGATTAGCTCCACCTCGCGGCTTTGCAACCCTCTGTACTCGCCATTGTAGCACGTGTGTAGCCCTACTCGTAAGGGCCATGATGACTTGACGTCGTCCCCACCTTCCTCCGGTTTATCACCGGCAGTCTCCCTAGAGTTCCCACCATTACGTGCTGGCAAATAAGGATAGGGGTTGCGCTCGTTGCGGGACTTAACCCAACATTTCACAACACGAGCTGACGACAGCCATGCAGCACCTGTCTCACGGTTCCCGAAGGCACAACCGCATCTCTGCAGTCTTCCGTGGATGTCAAGAGTAGGTAAGGTTCTTCGCGTTGCATCGAATTAAACCACATGCTCCACCGCTTGTGCGGGCCCCCGTCAATTCATTTGAGTTTTAACCTTGCGGCCGTACTCCCCAGGCGGTCTACTTAATGCGTTAGCTTGAGAGCCCAGTGTTCAAGACACCAAACTCCGAGTAGACATCGTTTACGGCGTGGACTACCAGGGTATCTAATCCTGTTTGCTCCCCACGCTTTCGTGCATGAGCGTCAGTCTTTGTCCAGGGGGCCGCCTTCGCCACCGGTATTCCTCCAGATCTCTACGCATTTCACCGCTACACCTGGAATTCTACCCCCCTCTACAAGACTCTAGTTCGCCAGTTCGAAATGCTATTCCTAGGTTGAGCCCAGGGCTTTCACATCTCGCTTAACAAACCGCCTGCGCACGCTTTACGCCCAGTAATTCCGATTAACGCTCGGACCCTCCGTATTACCGCGGCTGCTGGCACGGAGTTAGCCGGTCCTTCTTCTGTAGGTAACGTCACAGCTACAGTTTATTAAACTGCAACCTTTCCTCCCTACTGAAAGTGCTTTACAACCCGAAGGCCTTCTTCACACACGCGGCATGGCTGCATCAGGGTTTCCCCCATTGTGCAATATTCCCCACTGCTGCCTCCCGTAGGAGTCTGGGCCGTGTCTCAGTCCCAGTGTGGCTGATCATCCTCTCAGAACAGCTAGGGATCGTCGCCTTGGTGAGCCATTACCTCACCAACTAGCTAATCCCACCTAGGTTCATCCAATCGCGGAAGGCCCGAAGGTCCCCTCCTTTCCCCCGTAGGGCGTATGCGGTATTAGCAGTCGTTTCCAACTGTTATCCCCCTCGACTGGGCAGATCCCTAGGCATTACTCACCCGTCCGCCGCTCGCCACCTCAGGAGTAAACTCCCTTGTGCTGCCGCTCGACTTGCATGTGTTAGGCCTGCCGCCAGCGTTCAATCTGAGCCATGATCAAACTCTTCAATTAAAGTTTTGTTGCTTTCGTCTTGCGACTTCAGCGGCTCAACGAATTCTGTTCGACTCCTATTTATCCGAAAATAAGTAGTAAGTCTTTGTACATATTGCTATGAACACTCATCACTCTCGTGAAAGAATTGGTTGATTTAAATTTTTGACTGCCAACCCGAAGGTTAAGCAGTTTCGATTAACTCAACACCTGTGAGTGTCCACACAGATTTCTTGTTTTATCTTGTTAAAGAGCGTTGACCACATACCGTTGCCGGCGGGTCGCGCTGATGCTTCATCAGCTCAGGGTCGTGCATTTTACGCATTTCCCGTTTCGCGTCAAGGAGTATTTTCAACTTCTTGCTGCGGTTGAATTAAGTGCCATTCTCAACAGAGAGTAAGCCATTCAATTCAATCTAACTCGTCAGCTGGCTTTCGCTGTCTGCCGTGTCAGTGGATGCGCATTATAGGGAGATTGAGAAAGTGCGCAACCCCTATTTTTAAGATAATTGTCATTTTCTCACTGTTCGTTGGATATTTGACCTGACCAGCTAGTTTTTAACCTTTATAATGCAAAAAACCACTCAATTAGGGACTTTTCTATGTCAGGGCCACTCAGAACTTACCAAGGTATTCATCCTCAATTAGGCAATAATGTGTATGTAGATGAAGCTTCGGTGCTTGTTGGCGATATTGCGTTAGATACTGATGCCAGTATTTGGCCTATGGTGGCGGCGCGTGGTGATGTTAACCATATTCGTATTGGTAAGCGCTCGAACGTGCAAGACGGTAGCATATTGCATGTGACGCGTAAGTCAGCTGCTCGTCCCGATGGTCATCCACTGATTATTGGTGATGATGTGACTATTGGTCACAAGGCGATGCTTCACGGTTGCAAAGTCGGTAATCGAGTATTGGTGGGCATGGGCGCGATTATTCTCGACGGTGCGATTTTAGAAGATGATGTGATCTTAGGTGCGGGCTCTTTAGTGCCACCGGGCAAGGTATTACAGAGCGGCTATTTATATGTAGGTAGCCCAGCTAAGCAGGCTCGTCCATTAACACCTGCCGAAATTGCCTTTTTGCCAGAATCTGCCGACAACTATGTCAGACTGAAAAACGAGTACTTAGTTGAGTTACAAAACATCTAGTCACTTAGCGCTAATCTCTTATAGTTAGTCGCTTAGTGTCACTAGAGCGATATAAGAAATGCGGCAGAGACTTATCCCGTCTCTGCCGCCTTTTATATTTGCACTCGATCTAATTTTGGCATCTAACACCGTTTTAACTGGCTATATGGTTAGCGATGCTGCAATAGCAATTAAATCCATTTCAATTAAGCCATCAGTTGTTGCATCGTGTTTATGAGAACCAGTTATTTTCATGTACCCTATCTCTTAAATTCATCTAGCCTAAGTGTACGGCCCCAAACTCATCGAACTCTTCGGCTTCGATTAACTCTTCCGCCATTTCTTCGGCATCAAATCTCACCGCATCAAACAATGCCAGCATTGCGGCGGCTTCATCGGTGCTCGGCTGCTTGGAGAAATCATTCAGCTCGGCTAACTTATTCGCACTGATATAGCATTTGATGTTCATTCCCTGCGACTGCGCGATAAAACAGACTCGCTTGTGGGCGTCGTCCCAATACTGCAGTTCGGGGAAAAGAATACTTTGATTCATGCTTCCTACTTAGGCTCAGCCTTTAATTTGTCCCGCAACAGAGTCAACACTACTTGAGTATCGGGCTCAATACCTCGCCATAGGGTAAAACTTTTAGCCGCTTGTCCAACTAACATACCTAACCCATCAATGACTTTCGCCGCACCTTGGGAGAGCGCCCATTGGTTAAAAGCGGTAACTGAGGCGCCATACATCATGTCATAACAAACCGTTTGCGTGGTGATGATATGCGCTGGCACGGGGGGCAACTCACCCGCAAGGCTAGCCGAGGTTGAGTTAATGACGATATCGAACTCGCCCGCAAGTGCACTCATTTCTACGGCGGAGACTCTATTCGCAAAAGCACCTTCATCAACAGCAGTAAAGATATCGACCAGAAGCTGCGCCTTAGTATGGGTGCGATTGCTAATCGTTAGCTGTGCAATTCCGGTATTTAATAACGGTAGAATACAACCGCGGGCCGCACCACCAGCACCAATAAGTAACACGCGCTTACCTTGCAAACTGTCTAAGTTAGCGATGAGATCGGCCACCAGCCCTAAACCGTCGGTATTATCGCCACGAATAGTGCCGTCGGCCAATACGCTTAAAGTGTTTACCGCGCCGGCAAGCTTGGCCTCAGGGCTGAGACTGTCACACAGTGCAAAAGCTTGCTCCTTAAAAGGTACGGTCACATTCGCCCCTTTGCCGCCCGCATTGAAAAACGCCGTCAATGAGGCTTCAAAACCATCCACTGGAGCAAGAATGGCTTCATAAGTTAATGACTCTTGAGTGGGCGCAGCAAATTGTCCATGGATAAACGGCGATTTACTGTGGCTAATGGGATTACCAAACACTGCGTATCTGTCTGTCATAGCGATATTAAATTTCAGGTTCAATGGCTTTGCAGTCTACCGTGCTTTTGAGCCCACGCAAGCCGAATTATGTTCAACTAAATTTCGCGTAGGGTTTCACGCTATAATGCGCCATCGGCTCAATACTCTCTATTTTAGTGAACGACTATTCCAATGAACTGGCTTAAAAAGATTTTTAGTAAACACACTCCACCACAGGATGATCGCGATCCGAGCCAATCAAACGCCTATGACTTAATTGGCGGCGAAAAAGTGCTCCGCGCTATCGCCAAAAGTTTTTATCGGAAGATGGCAAGTTCGGCCGAAACGACAACACTGTTTGCCATTCATAGGGCGCCAATTGCGGAGTCAGAGCAGAAGTTGTTCGAATTTTTAAGTGGTTGGCTCGGCGGGCCGCAACTCTACCAGCAAAAATATGGTCACCCCGCATTGCGAGCACGACACATGCATTTCGCCGTCGATGAGGCGATGCGCGATCAATGGCTGTTTTGTATGAAGTTTGCGATTGAAGAGAACATTAAAAAGCCAGAGCATCGAGCCGCCATTTATGAGGCGATTTCAACTCTGGCCGATCATATGCGTAATCAATAAAGTGGATGCTGTATCCCCTTTATAAGATTAATGGCTAAACCCAGTCGCGGGGTTTGAGGTAGTTATCGTACAAATCTGCCTCAGGGCTTCCCGCCTCCGGTGTATAGCCATATTGCCAACGCACTAATGGCGGCATCGACATTAAGATAGACTCGGTACGGCCACCCGTCTGCAGGCCAAACAACGTGCCCCTGTCGTAAACTAAGTTGAACTCAACATACCGACCACGACGATAGAGTTGGAACTGGCGCTCACGCTCACCGAATTCAGTATCTTTACGGCGCTCGACAATCGGCGCATAGGCGGTTAAGAAGCCATTACCCACGGCTTGCATAAAGCTAAAGCTTTGATCGAATCCTGCTTGATTCAAGTCATCAAAAAACAGTCCGCCCACGCCGCGGGTTTCATTGCGGTGCGGTAGGAAGAAATACTCATCGCACCACTTCTTATACTTGGGATAAACCTCATCCCCGAAAGGCGCACAAATATCCTTAGACGTTTGATGCCACTCGCGCACATCTTCCTCAAAGGGATAATAAGGTGTTAAGTCAAAACCACCGCCAAACCACCACACGGGATCGGCGCCCTCTTTTTGGGCGATAAAGAAGCGCACATTAGCGTGAGTCGTTGGGATATAAGGATTGTTAGGATGAATAACTAAAGAAACGCCCATAGCTTCAAAACTACGGCCCGCTAACTCAGGGCGATGCGCCGTAGCCGACGCAGGCATAGCAGCGCCAGTCACATGGGAAAAGTTAACCCCAGCTTGCTCGAACACCGCGCCTTGAGTTAATACTCGGCTGGTGCCACCACCGCCTTCGGCACGGGTCCATGAGTCGGCGACAAAGGTCGCCTGGCCATCTAACTTTGCTAAACCTGCACAAATTCGGTTTTGTAGATCGAGTAAAAACGCTTTTACCACCGCAGCATCTGGCACACTCATCTTTTTATGATCCTTACTGTTATTCACTTATTGTCCATTTCGTAAAATTTTGCCGCTACGCGCATCTATGATGGTCGAGGGCTGACGTTGTTCGCCAAGTTCACCTAGCACCAGTGCATCAATTTTACCTTCAAAATCGGCAAGAATTTCAGCGGCAGATAATGCGGGGTCTTCACCCGCGAGGTTAGCACTGGTCGACACTAAGGGTTTATTGAACGCGCGGCACAGGGCTTGAACCCCTGCATGGGCCGATACGCGCACGGCGATAGAGTCAAATTCACCACAGAGGTATTTTGAAACCTGCGCTTTGATTGGCATGACAAAGGTAAAAGGCCCCGGCCACTTGGAAAATGCGAACTCGAGCTGCTCAACCGTTAATTGCGACTCATCAACATAAGCTAAAAGCTGCTGAAAATCACTGGCGACTAAGATCAGTCCCTTTTGCCATGGGCGCTGTTTTACAGCCAATAACTTTTGGATAGCGGTGTCATTATCTGGGTCGCAACCTAGGCCATAAACGGCCTCGGTTGGATAAGCGATAACACCACCGTTAAGCACAATATCTTTTATGTCAGATGGGTGCAGCTGCAACATCTTAGGATCACCTTTTGAGTATTGTCGATTTCAACAATCAAATTATTGGATAAATTCGAATACTGACCGCCCCATCAGCGGTCAACCGAGGATTATACTCAAGCCACTTTCATCGGCCAAATATTAAGATGCAAGTCACACAATAAACTAAAGTGGTCTTTTGTATTTGCAGCTTTTTTGCGGGCATTCTAAGCGCATCCCAGCCGCACCTTTACGCTCGACTAAAATCCCATACCCACAATCAGGGCACACTTCAGCAACCGGTGGATAATTCACAATAAACTTACACTTAGGATAAGCGCTGCAGGCATAAAAACTCTTACCGAAACGACTCGTTCTATGTTCGAGTTTACCCATTTTGCATTCTGGACAAGGGATGTCAGGCTTGTCGCTCGCTTGATCCTGTTTTTCAATATGAGTGCAACTTGGATATTGAGTACAACCGATAAAGATCCCAAAACGCCCTGATTTTACCGCCAATTCATGGCCACATTCAGGGCAGACTGAACCTTCAATCACTTGGGTTTCAATGGATTCGTGTTGTACTAAAGGACGCGTATACTCACAGTTCGGATAGTTATTACAGCCAATAAAACTGCCGTGTTTACTGTGTTTTACCGTTAACTCACTGCCGCACTCGGGGCAAAGTTCGTATTCTTTTTCCAAGGCGTGCTCATGGGCACTAAATAATTGTTCATCGATCTTAGACATAATCATTCACCACCAATCAAAGCGCATAACGCTTGGCCACCAACAAACTCATGGCATCAAAAAAGGAGGTCTTAGCCTCCTTTCTCTCATTATTCATAGTATCGCAACGATTAAGAATGTAGTCGGCCTTCGGGCTGCTCAAAAATTAAATCTTCCATTTGCTCATAGGCGGATTCATGGCCGGGGGCGTTGAATAACACCATCAAGATAACCCACTTTAGATCTTCGAGGACTAAGGTAGGTTCATCAAGCTCCATGACTCTGTCGATCACCATTTCACGGGTTTCGACATTCAGCACTTTCACTTGCTCTAAAAACAGCAAGAAACCACGGCATTCCACATCTAACTTTTCCATTTCGTCTTTAGTGTAAATGCGAAATGAATGTTGATCATGGTTACACAGGTAAGGTTTATCCCCTTCCTGTAGTTCCGCTAGACGTTCCAACCAAGTTAACGCCTTTAAAATTTCGGACTGGTGGAAACCAGCGCGAGTGAGTTCCTTGGTTAACTCGTCTTCATCCACTAATAGTTCAACTTCACTGTGAACATAGTTTTCAAATAGATACATGAGGATATCAAACATGGCTAGCTCCTCTTTACTCTGACGTAACCACCGGGTACTGCAATAACCCAACCTTGCAACTCAAGTTCAAGCATTTGTTCTAACACCAGATCTATCGTTTTTCCACTATGTTCAACTACAGCATCAATTGTTGTAGCTTCATAACCTACACTAGCTAACAGCGACGAAAATGGCAAATGACAAATCTCATCTTGCTGTAACTGTATATGGTGGCATAACGCTAACTCTTCAAGGTGAAAAGCGGTCAAACTTGCCAACTCACCTACTATATCGGCCGCGGTTTCCACAAGTTTTGCGCCATCACGCAATAAATCATGGCAACCTTGATGATAGCCACCGAGGATAGAACCAGGAACGGCAAACACCTCACGTCCTTGCTCCATTGCCAGTCTGGCGGTGATCAAAGAACCGCTTTTACGGCAAGCCTCTACCACTAGCGTACCTAGAGAAAGACCGCTAATAATGCGATTTCGTTTCGGAAAATTACCCGCAAACGGCCCAACATCTGGCCAAAACTCGCTGAGTATACAGCCTTGTTGCTGAATATTCTCATAAAGCTGTCGATGTCTACGGGGATAAATTGTATCAATACCGGTTCCCAGCACTGCAATCGTCCTTTGGCTCCTATCGACACATGCCTTATGGGCGGCACCATCAATCCCCATTGCCATACCACTACAAATACCAAATCCAATGGCGGACATTTCACTCGCTAATTGATAAGCCACCTGTAAACCACCAGGCGATGCATTTCGGCTCCCAACAATGGCGAAATAAGGTAAAACCAATGCCTCTAAGCATCCTTTAACAAATAGCACTGTGGGTGGATCGGATAATTGTTTTAATAAGGGAGGATAAAGGGGATCGGAGAGGCAGATTAAATGATTGAACTCAGATTGTTGTTGCCACTCAAGGGCGGCATCCACTTTTTGATAATCAATAGTAAGGCTATGGAGCCGTTTATCCGATAAAGGTAGGGCTTGTCTTTCATGCTCTAACCTTTGTCTGAGATCGTCCACATCCATGTGTTTTAATAATTGTTGGATCTGGGCGGGTCCAAGCCCAGATACAGCACTAACAACTAACCAATCGACCAAGTGTGCAGAAATTATTGACCTCTATAGGCTAAAGACTCGGGAGCAACAAGCTTATCGTCAACTCGAACTGGACGTTCATTGGCGACAATTAATCCTAAGCTTGCCTTATCAAACACTTTAAAAACTAACAATCTACCATGGTAAATATCAGGCATTTTTATCGCTCGATCCGATGAGATAGATGCGACTATATTGTCATAGGCCGTACGTTCAGTAGCTGGTACGGGTAAACCATCATGGCCGATGACTATCTCTTCACCATCACGATAAATAGAGAACACTTCACCGGGTTCGACGCCATCCTGCTTACCTTTATCTAAGTACACGACATTTAACTTACCCGCTTCGCGCATCTTAGACTCAATGGCTAGCACTGTGGCTGGCGTCTTTAAGTCTGCGGCTTTAGGGGTGAAATAGGCCGACATTAGAGAATCATCTTCCATCGGCAATACTTTAAAACCAGCCTTAGTCTCACGGTAATTACTCAGCAGTTTTATTTTTGAAACTTTCCCAGATTCAATAACTTGCCCGGTTGATGTTAACACCGCTTCCTGCCCTAAGGCTTCACCCGTTTCCTTATTGAAAAATTCACGCCCACGCTCATAGACGCCGTATTTTTTATGCAAAGGTAATTCGCTGTCGATATAAATCACATCACCCAACACATGGTGGCGTGAAGGGCTTTCACCCGCGAGCACCATAGGCTGCTCGGCTAGCCACTGCGAATCAACCACGCGATTTTGAACCAGATAATTCTCAATCAGAGCCAGGTCCACGGCGGGCACTGCGTCACTTTTAGAAATGATACGCCCCTCAGGACTCTTTCTAACATGGGGTTTACCGTCATTGGAACCATTACGGACTAATCTAGGTTGACCATCGATAAAGACTAATGTGAGCAGATCACCGGGATAAATAAGGTGGGGGTTTGCAATCTGTGGGTTAACATCCCATAGACTTGGCCATTTCCACGGATCATTTAAAAAAGTCGCGGAGATATCCC
This sequence comes from Shewanella putrefaciens, assembly GCF_016406305.1. Lineage (NCBI taxonomy): Bacteria > Pseudomonadati > Pseudomonadota > Gammaproteobacteria > Alteromonadales > Shewanellaceae > Shewanella > Shewanella putrefaciens. Next base: position 32,615 of record NZ_CP066369.1, on the reverse strand, counting down.
AAAGGGTATCGCCCTTCTTTACCACATATGACTCAGGATGCCCCGCTTTAAGCGTCAGGGTATCTGCGGAAACAAACGTGCAATTGAATGTCATTAACGCGAGTAAAATTAACCGTTTCATGGTGCAGTCCATGTTGTTTGGCTCTTAAATCGAGCTTTTACTGTTATTGATAGGCACTAAAGATTAAAATTAACCCATTAGCCTCAGTCAGTATAACCAACTGGCTGAGATTTGACAGACTTGTTAAGAGTTTAAGTATGGCACTGTTAAAAGTTTTACGTTTTCCCGATGAAAGATTGCGAACTCAAGCGACACCTATCACTGAGTTTAATGCTGAGTTGCAAACTCAAATCGATGATATGTTCGAGACCATGTACCAAGAAAAAGGGATTGGTCTGGCTGCGACTCAAGTCGATTACCATAAACAGCTGATCGTCATGGATTTACAAGACGAGGTCGAACGCCCTAAGGTATTTATCAACCCTGAAATTATTGCCAGTAGCGGTGATTTTTGTAACGAAGAAGGCTGCCTGTCCGTTCCTGGGGTTTATGCCAAGGTCGATCGCGCAGAGTTTGTTACAGTCAAAGCCTTAGATAGGCACGGTAACGAATTTACGATTGAAGCCAATGAACTGTTTGCCATTTGTATCCAGCATGAAATGGATCACCTCAAAGGCAAATTGTTTGTCGACTACCTGTCGCCTTTAAAGCGTCAACGGATCAAACAGAAACTTGAAAAAGCGGCCCGATTGGACGCCAAAGAAGCATAGGATCAGATTTGAAACCACTCAACATCATCTTTGCCGGAACACCGGATTTTGCTGCTCGCCATTTACAGGCGCTACTCGACTCACACCATAATGTGATTGGCGTTTACACTCAGCCCGATAGACCCGCAGGCCGCGGCAAGAAACTAACCGCCAGTCCAGTAAAAGAACTCGCGCTCGCCAATAATATTCCAGTTTACCAACCCGGCTCACTTCGCAAAGAACCCGCACAACAGGAACTGGCCGCACTCAATGCCGATATTATGGTAGTCGTCGCCTACGGTTTGATTCTGCCCAAAGTCGTCCTAGATACACCGCGTTTAGGTTGTATTAACGTGCATGGTTCTATTTTGCCACGCTGGCGCGGCGCGGCGCCGATCCAACGCGCACTCTGGGCGGGCGATAAAACAACCGGCGTCACCGTTATGCAAATGGATGTAGGGCTAGACACTGGCGACATGTTGCTCAAAACGACGCTACCGATTGAAGATGATGACACTTCGGCCAGCCTTTATGAAAAACTCGCAGAGCAAGGTCCCGTCGCCCTATTACAGGCCCTCGAAGGTTTAGCAAACGGCACCTTAGCCGCTGAAAAGCAAGATGAAACCTTAGCGAACTACGCAGAGAAACTCAGTAAAGAAGAAGCCAGACTCGACTGGAATAAATCCGCCAAGCAACTATGGCAGGAAGTTCGCGCCTTTAATCCTTGGCCAGTGAGCTATTTTGAGCACCAAGGCAATACCATCAAAGTGTGGCAGACCCAAGTCAGCCAAGCCACCAGCAATGCAGCGCCAGGCACGATTATCAGTGCGAGCAAGAAAGGCATAGAAGTGGCGACTGGCGATGGTGTGTTAACCCTGCTGAGCATGCAATTGCCCGGGAAGAAACCACTCAGCGTTGCCGATATTCTCAATGCCCGCGGTGAATGGTTTAGCCCTAATACTCGCCTAAACAGCGAGGCACAATAATGATGAACTTGCGCGCGCTGGCGGCGAAAGGCATTTTCGAGGTATTGGAGAAGGGCGTGTCGCTCTCAGTCGCCTTACCCGAACAGCAAAAACACCTTACCAGCGGCAAAGATAAAGCCCTGCTCGCCGAACTCTGCTACGGCGTGATGCGCACTCTGCCACAAATCGAAAAACGCATCAGCGAATGCCTCGAAAAACCATTAAAAGGCAAACAACGGATCATTCATCAGCTATTAATTGTCGGCTGTTATCAGTTGTACTTCACTCGCATCCCTAGCCACGCTGCGATTTCAGAAACCGCCGAGGCCTGCCGCCAACTAAAATTTGAGGGCATGGTCAAAGTGGTTAACGGCGTACTGCGTAATATTCAGCGCCAGTTAACCCCGCTGAGTACCGAGTCGGAAACCTTAAGCTACAACACGCCCGCTTGGTTGATAAAGCGCTTAAAAGCCGCTTATCCCGACAACTGGCAAGTAATTATCCAGCAGAGCCATGAGCGCCCACCGATGTGGCTGCGCAACAACCGCGTATCCCAGAGCCGTAGTGAATACCTCGCCGCCTTAGCCGAACTTGAGATTGAAGCGAGCGAAGGCAGTAGTGCCGATGCCATTCTACTCGCTCACCCCAAGGATGTAGCGATACTGCCGCGTTTCTATGAAGGCGCCGCATCGGTGCAAGATGGCGCAGCCCAATGGGCGGCGACACTGTTAGCACCAAAGGCCAATGAACTCGTTCTCGATGCCTGCGCTGCGCCCGGCGGCAAAAGCTGTCATCTACTCGAACTAGAGCCGAGCATCAAACTCGTCGCCGTCGACTTTGATGCCAAACGCCTCGAGCGCGTGCAACAGAACCTTGACCGTTTGTCATTAAAAGCGGAGCTTATCCATGGGGATGCGGCCAATATTGACTCATGGTGGCAAGGTGGACAATTTGATCGTATCTTACTGGACGCCCCCTGTTCGGCCACAGGCGTGATCCGTCGTCATCCCGATATTAAGTGGTTACGCAAAAATCATGACATAGAAGAACTCGCCGAACTGCAACAGCAAATTCTCGATCATTGCTGGAAATGGCTAAAACCCGGCGGCACGCTTCTTTATGCCACTTGCTCGATTTTGCCGCAGGAAAACCGCGACCAAATCAACGCATTTTTGGCCAGAACCGCAGATGCTAAGCTAGATATACTCACCCAGCAGACTTCAGCCCAAGATATAGGTTGGCAAATCACGCCGGGACAAGACAATATGGATGGGTTTTATTACGCCCGTTTATTAAAAGCGACCCATTAGGAAGTAAGCAAGGCCATGAAAATTATCATATTAGGTGCGGGTCAAGTGGGGGGAACCTTGGCCGAGAATTTGGTCGGTGAGAACAATGACATCACCATAGTCGATAGCGACAAATCCAGATTACGTGCCCTGCAGGATAAATATGACCTTCGTGTCGTGGCGGGACATGGTGCCCACCCCGATGTGCTAAAGGAAGCTGGCGCCGAGGATGCCGACATGCTTATTGCTGTTACCAACAGCGATGAATGCAACATGGTCGCCTGCCAAATGGCCTACAGCCTCTTTGGCACTCCCACTAAAATCGCCCGTATCCGCTCAGAACCCTATCTGGCGATGCGCGATAAACTGTTTATCGACAGTGAAACTAAGAACAGTGAGGGTCGTCCCCGTGGCGGTTTCGTCATTGATGAACTTATCGCGCCTGAACAGTTAGTGACCGCTTACATTCAACGTTTGGTTGAGTATCCGGGCGCACTGCAAGTGCTCGAATTTGCCGAGGGCCGCTTAAGCCTTGTGGCCGTGCGCGCCTATTATGGCGGACCACTGGTGGGAAATGCGTTAGCGGCACTGCGCGAACATATGCCCAATATTGATACCCGAGTGGCAGCTATTTTCCGCCAAGGCCGCCCTATCATGCCCCGCGGTACCACGATTATCGAGGCCGATGATGAAGTCTTCTTCGTCGCCGACAGCCGCCATATTCGCGCTGTGATGAGTGAGATGCAAAAACTCGACAACTCCTACCGCAATATTATGATCGCCGGTGGTGGCAACATAGGTTTAGGACTCGCAAAGCGCCTCGAGCGCACTCATTCAGTCAAGCTTATCGAGCATAAGTTTGAGCGTGCTGAGGCCCTCTCGGAGCAACTTGAAAACACTACGGTATTCTGCGGAGATGCATCGGATCAGGAGTTATTGCTCGAAGAGCATATAGATCAAACCGACGTATTTATTGCGGTGACCAACGACGATGAAGCCAATATCATGTCGGCGTTGTTGGCAAAGCGTATGGGCGCCAAAAAGGTGATGGTGCTTATCCAACGTGAAGCCTATGTGGATATAGTCCAAGAAGCCAATATTGATATCGCTATTTCGCCACAGCAAGCAACGATTTCAGCCCTATTAACCCATATCCGTCAGGGAGATATCTGCAACGTTTACTCCCTACGTCGCGGTGCCGCCGAGGCGATTGAAGCGATTGCCCACGGCGATTCCAGCACTTCTAAGGTGGTGGGTAAGGCGATTGGAGAAATTAAATTACCGCCAGGAACGACCATAGGCGCCATAGTTCGCAACGACGAAGTATTAATGGCCCACGACAAAACCGTGATAGAGCAAGGGGATCATGTGATCTTATTCCTCGTGAATAAGAAGTTTGTCGGCGAAGTCGAAAAACTGTTCCAACCAAGCGCTTTTTTCTTCTAACTGCCTTAGTAAGCTAATGTATGCTGAACTTTAGACCACTATTGTTTATTCTAGGGCTGTTTCTCTCCATGTTGACAGCCTTTATGTTTGTGCCACTCCTCGTCGCCGCTTTCAATGGCGAAGAGACTGTGGGGTCATTCATGCTATCGGCCTTGGCAACAGGGATTTGCGCCAGCCTTTGTCTACATAACGGCCAAAGCAAAGCAATTCACCTCAATATTCGTGATATGTTTTTGCTCACCAGCCTAACCTGGCTGATTGTGAGTCTTTTTGCGGCCATGCCTTTTACCTTGTACCACGGCATTGGTTATACGGACGCTTTTTTCGAGACCATGTCCGGCATTACTACAACTGGCTCCACCGTCCTCTCGGGTTTAGATACTATGGATCACAGTATCTTAATCTGGCGCTCTTTACTGCAATGGCTTGGCGGGATTGGTTTTATCGTGATGGCGGTAGCGATTCTTCCCTTCTTAAACGTCGGTGGTATGCGGCTATTCCGTACTGAGTCTTCAGATTGGAGTGATAAAGCCGTTCCTCGCACCCAAAGCATGGCTAAACACCTGTTTTTTATTTATGTTTTACTCACTGCAATCTGCTGTCTTGCCTATCACCTTGCGGGTATGACTTGGTTCGAAGCCATCAACCATGCGATGACGACCCTATCGACTGGCGGTTATTCCACCTCTGACAGCTCTATGGCGGCTTTTTCAAATTCGGCCCACTGGGTTGGTATCTTCTTTATGGCGGCGGGTGGCTTGCCACTCATCATGTTTGTACAAACCGTACAGCAAAGGGATCTGCGGATTTGGAACGATGCTCAAGTAAAAGGTTTTTTATTTTTCCTGATTTTTGTCTCTTGCTCTATTGGCTTTTGGCTATGGCAAACCCGCGATATTGAGCTGATCGATGCACTGCGTTTATCCAGTTTTAACGTCGTTTCCGTGGTGACAACTACAGGCTATGGTTTAACGGATTACGCAGCTTGGGGGGCTTTTGCCAATATCGCCTTCTTATTTTTAATGTTTGTCGGCAGCTGCTCCGGCTCAACCTCGGGCGGGATTAAAATTTTTCGGTTTCAAATCGCTGGCGCTATTATGCGTGAACAGTTGAAGCAGCAATGTCATCCGAATGGCATTTTTAGGGAGCGTTACAATAATCGCATCATCAGCGACGATATTGTGCGTTCGCTAATCACTTTTATGCTGCTTTTTATGCTGGTTATTGTGGGGTTATCGGTGATTTTAGTGTTGACGGGCCTAGATCCTATGACCAGTTTTACCGGTGCTATCACAGCCGTGACCAACGTGGGGCCAGGATTAGGCCCGATTATTGGCCCTGCGGGCAATTTCTCGACGCTACCCGATGTGGCTAAATGGGCATTGTCCCTCGGTATGCTGCTCGGTCGTTTAGAAATTTTAACCGTGGCGGTGTTATTCCATCCAAGTTTCTGGAAGTACTAATTCAGTAGCGCCAATAGAGCTTAAATCCAAAAATGCGCTTAACCTGTTAAGCGCATTTTTGATTAAGCAGTTGCAGTAACCTCGGTTAGTTCCAACAGATGGTCAGCGTAGACCTTCACATCTTCCCAGTCGGTATAATCGATTACCGCTTTAGGATCGGTTGGGCCTTTGGTTATTTTCATAATCAGCTGGATCATTAATCTGTCGTACCAAGGCCATGATGGATAATCCACCTTCCCCGCAATAATTTTTAAATCCATTGGGGTCCAAGGCGATAGCGCAATAAACTTCTGTAGGTATTTATTGTTCTCGGGAATGCGTTTTTCAGGATTTCTCGCCACTACGTTAACGCAGAAAAAACTGTTCGATAGCGCGGCTAAGGCCTGGGCATGTTGCTCAATAAATTGGAATACGCTCTTATCATAGGTGCCATAGAGGACGCAGGCACCGAAGGCGACCACATCATAATCGGGCCAATTAATGCAAGTAGCGGCAGCACTATTGATATCGATAAGATCGACCTGTGCTCCCCGAGACATTAATTGGTCGGCAATTGCACTGGCAATCTTGGCCGTATGGCCACCGCGGGTAAAATAAAGCACAAGAATCCGTGTCATAGGGTGTTTCCGATCCACTAAAGTCATGTCACCATTGTGGCTATATTCGGTTTAATAAACCTCTAATAGGATCACAAATCGGCGGTATCTCATATTCTGTCATGCAAAAATTGAGATCTACATTACTGAGCAGTATGATTGCGTATATTGAAGTGTTCAATTAGAATTATCTAATCAAAAGCGATGAAGTGAGTGACCTTATGCAAAATGACATAGATGTAGCTGCAATGGTAACTAATGCGGAAAGTGCGGCTAAATGGCTCAAGGCCATAGCGAATCCTTATCGCCTAATGATTTTATGCCTACTGCTGGATAAAGAATTGAGCGTAACTGAGCTTAACGCCACAGTTCCTCTAAGCCAATCGGCATTATCGCAACACTTAGCGGTTTTACGCTCAGAGGATCTGGTCGATACTCGTAAGAGTTCACAGATTGTTTACTACAAACTCAAAAACGAGCAAGTCACCCAAGTCATTTCGATTCTTCACAGCCGCTACTGCGCCGTGTAATAGCAAGATTAGCCTAAAATTAAGCCCCAATGACTGGGGCTTAATTGTTTCTAGCGTTGGCTAAAATGGCTGCCAAAGGCATCAACCTTTGCCCAATCGGTAAACTCGAAGGTACCCTTAATATCGGTCGGCCCCTTAGTCATCCACATGATGAAACGTATCATAGTACGGTCGAATAAACCGTACTTGGGATAGTCAATCTTGCCTGCAAAAACGGCTAACTCCTGTGGTTGCCACAGGGAAAGTTTTAGAAACTTTTGCATATAAGGATTGGTTTCTGGGGTATTTTTTAAGGGTTTACGCGCCACCACATTCACGGTAAAAAAGCCGTTAATTTTAGTGTCTAGCACGGCATGGTGGCGATTAACGAACTGGTAAAGCTCAGGTCTATGCTTACCATAACGAATACTTGCGCCGATCAGTACTTTATCAAAATCCGCTAAACTCAAGGCCTCCGCCTGCTCCAGCGTAACCAGGGACACTTGCTCTCCCACCTGCTCGGCAATCGCCTTCATCTTTTGGCATATTGCCAATGTTTGGCCATCAATCGTCGAATAGATTATTAACGTCTGCATCACTAATTCTTCCAAAAAGTTGGCGTAAACAAAATCAACAAGGTAAACACTTCGAGGCGACCAAACAGCATGGCGACCACAAGCACCCACTTAGCACCATCACCGATACTGGCATAATTACTCGCCACCTCGCCTAAACCAGGGCCAAGGTTGTTTAGGCAAGCCGCGGTAGCACTAAAAGCGGTAATATCATCTAACCCCATAGCCATAAGAGCAAGCATGCAAACCACAAACACCAGCGCATAAGCCGAGAAGAACCCCCACACCGCATCGACAACGCGATCGGGTAAGGCTTTAGAGCCAATGCGGATAGAAAACATCGCCTTGGGATGCACTAAACGCTTAAGCTCACGGGACCCCTGTAACAGCAGCAAAATAACCCGAATCACTTTAATTCCCCCAGCAGTAGAGCCGCCGCAACCGCCGATAAAACTCGAGAAAATTAATAAAATGGGCAAGAATAATGGCCACATGTGAAAACTATCGGTACCAAACCCTGCCGTAGTGGCCACAGAAACTGCTTGGAATAAGGCGTGATCTAAGGTTTCTTCCGGCGAGTCATAAATGCCAGAATTATAAAGTGTTAAAAAACAAATTGCCGTCAAAATAAGCTGAATCGCCACCAGCATCTTAAATTCAGCATCTCTAAAATAGACTTTAACGTTAATCCCGCGACGGGAGAATGCCGCAAAATGCACGCTAAAGTTGACCGCTGAAACGATTAAAAAGAACACGCAAATTAAATTAATGATCGGGCTATCAAAGTACCCCATGCTAGCATCGTGAGTTGAAAAGCCACCGATGGCGATAGTTGAAAACGAATGGCACACGGCATCGAAAACACTCATTCCCGCTAACCAATAGGCCCCAGCGCAGGCAATAGTTAACAGTAAATAGATGTACCACAAAGCCTTAGCTGTCTCGGCAATCCTGGGGGTCATCTTGCTGTCCTTCACAGGCCCGGGGATTTCGGCGCGATAGAGCTGCATTCCCCCTACGCCAAGCACAGGTAAAATGGCCACTGCCAGTACGATGATCCCCATACCACCGAGCCACTGCAGCATATGTCGATAAAACAGAATAGCTTTAGGCAAGTAGTCGAGCCCAACAATCACTGTGGCCCCAGTTGTGGTTAACGCAGAAAAGGATTCGAAGAAGCTATCAGTCCAACTCAGATCTGGCTGACTCGAGAAGATAAACGGCAAGGCACCAATAGAACCCAATACAGTCCAGAACAGCACCACGATCAGAAACCCTTCTCGGGTACGTAATTCCTCTTTACAACGGCGATTGGGATACCAGAGCCAAAAACCAATAAACAGACTCACAAAAAAGGCTTGGATAAATGCCGTGCCACCGCCATCGTTGTACCAAATGGCAATCAAGGCTGGTGGCAGCATAGTGATGGAAAATAAGCCGATTAGCAGGCCTATGATTCTTATTATGGTTTTATATTGCATTAAGCGGGTTCAATAATTCCATTGGCTGTAAAAGTATTTTCAGCATTTGGGCTATTTTGGCATAGTTTACACTGGCATCACAGGTCAAACTCAGCCCTTAGACTACCTTGGCTTAGAGTTGTCAATAATTCGCTAAATTTGGCTCGCTGATGTTTGCCAATTTCAAATTCAATAGCAACCGCTTCAGCAAATTGCTTATTGATAACAACCGCATCCACCTGCTGCAATAGATGCTCTATGTCCCTTAGCTGCGAGTAGTCACACTGTAATCTTGCAGGATAGCGAAGTTGTTTTAGTTGAGTCGCAACTTTAGTTAACCCTTGCCTTAACCCCGAAGTATAGGCCCTAACCAAGCCCCCAACGCCCAGTTTAGTGCCGCCATAGTAACGCACAACGACGGCGGCCACTTCACCAATATTCGCGCCTTGCAACACAGCCAACATAGGTCGGCCAGCACTGCCTGCGGGTTCACCATCATCACTTGAGCCAATCAATACCATGTCGGTTGGTGCGCCAGCGATAAAGGCATAGCAGTAGTGGCTTGCGCCGGGATAATCACGCCTTATGTCAGTAAGCGCTAACTTCAATTTATCTATGCTATCGCAATGGAAGATAAAAGAGATAAAGCGGCTATGCTTTATCTCCTCTTCTAACTGCCAGTTTTCACTGGGGATAAGGTAACTTTCGAGCACCAATTCGTCCTAAACCTTACCCTATGATCCATCAGCTAAACCCAACTCGCGGGTCATATTCTCGTTGCGGTCTTGATGCACAATCACGTTATCTTCGATACGAATTCCACCAAAGGGCCTTAACTCATCCACGGTTTGCCAGTTGATCTGCAGGCCACGGCCATCTTGTTTAAGCTCATTGAGCAGAGTATCTATGATGTATAACCCGGGCTCCATGGTCAGCACTTGGTTTGGCGCTAAAATACGGGTGCAGCGCAAAAATGGGTGGGCATCGGGCGCCGCGATATGGGTACCGCGCTCATCGTGGGAGAAGCCCCCCACATCATGCACTTGTAAACCTAACATGTGGCCTAAACCATGGGGGAAGAAAGCACTGGTAATGCCTTGATCAACCAACCCTTGGGCATCACCCGTGGCTAAATCAAAATCCAATAGCATTTGCGCGACTTTAGCGTGGGTAGCTAAGTGTAAATCAGGGTAACGCACGCCGGGACGCATCATATCGATCAGCTCTAGCTGCGCCCTATTCATCGCAGCGATCAACTCATCGAAACGATTCTTCTCGAAGGCATAGGTTCTGGTGATATCAGAGGCATAGCCAAAGTAACTCGCGCCCGCATCGATAAGAAATGATAAACGTTTCGCAGGGCTTTGGTGTTCAAGTGCGGTGTAATGCAAAATCGCCGCATTTTGGTTAAGGGCGATAATATTGCCGTAGGGCACTTCATTCTCGCTCTGGCCCACGGCAGATAAATAATGCTGTTGGATCTCGAACTCACTCGCACCGTTATAAAAGGCATTTTTAGCCGCCAAATGCCCCTGCACCGCTATTTGGTTGGCGCGGCGCATACATTCCAGCTCATATTCGGTTTTAGTGGTTCGATGATAATGCAGATAACTCATCACAGCATCGGGATTACGACTAGTAAAACCAAGCACTTCGGCCACATCTAAATGCTCACCCACATAAGCCCAATTAACGGTATCTTTGGGTAACACCTCGGCGACCTTATCGGCCTTAGTTAACAGCTTAATATCGAAATGCTCGGTCCAGAACATATCCGGCACATCGGACACTTTGTGCCAAAAATCTACCGGCCGATAAAAAATCAGCTGCGGCTTATCACTGCCATTGACCACTAACCAACAATTCGGATTATCTAAAACAGGCAGCCATGCCTTGAAGTGCGGATTTGCCTTAAAGGGATAATTGATATCATCCAAAAACATCCGATGTGGCTGACCCGAATGGATCACTAAACCGGACAAAGCTTCTCGAGACAAAATCTCAGTAACTCGGCGATTTAGCTCGGCGATATGGGCATGATAGTGATGAGCCAATTGATCCATTTGTCATATCCTGTAATCAATAAAGGGAATAAATAAAACCGAATTTAACTGTGACGACTAACGAATGAATTCCTCAGGGGAAATCTTTAAAGTCATCAGGCTGTTCTACACTCTGTGCAGTGTATCACAAAGGTGAAAAATCACTCTAGCCGACAAGAAATTAAACAGTCGTTTAAATTGGGTGTTGTAATTTATCGAATTTCGAAGCACACTGGCACACAACTGGTCAAATGATGGCCGAAGCTGCTGTGAGATAGAGAGTCGTACTAACACCAACTAATAATGGTGGGTATCACTTTTAAGCCAAAAGGAAGCAAGCAATGATCTACCAAAGTCCTACAATTCAAGTTGAGTTACTCGAGGATAATATTGCCAAGCTGTGCTTTAACGCACCCGGTTCGGTGAACAAATTCGACAGAGAAACCCTCGCCTCGCTCGATGCCGCATTAGACAGCATCAAGCAAAACTCCAATATCAAAGCGTTAGTGCTGACCTCAGGTAAAGATACCTTTATTGTGGGCGCCGACATTACCGAATTTTTAGGCCTGTTCGCACAGGATGACGCAGTCCTGCTCTCTTGGGTTGAACAAGCTAACGCAGTCTTCAATAAACTCGAAGACTTGCCTTTCCCAACCGCATCAGCAATCAAAGGCTTTGCCTTAGGTGGCGGCTGTGAAACCATTCTGGCAACGGATTTTCGTATCGCAGATACCACAGCCAAAATCGGTTTACCTGAAACTAAACTCGGCATTATCCCAGGCTTTGGCGGCACAGTTCGTCTGCCACGTGTGATTGGTGCAGATAACGCACTCGAGTGGATCACCACAGGTAACGACCAACGCGCTGAAGATGCACTGAAAGTCGGTGCTGTGGATGCTGTGGTTGCGCCAGAAGCATTAGAAGCGGCTGCAATTCAAATGCTCAAAGATGCTGTTGCTGAAAAGTTAGATTGGCAAGCGCGTCGTAACCGCAAACTGTCTGCGCTAACACTGCCCAAACTTGAAGCTATGATGTCATTCACCACAACTAAAGGCATGGTGTTTGCGGTTGCGGGTAAACACTACCCAGCACCAATGGCCGCAGTAAGCGTGATTGAGCAAGCATCGACTAAAGGCCGCACCGAAGCACTCCAAATAGAGCATCAAGCCTTTATCAAACTGGCTAAAACTGACGTAGCTAAAGCGCTTATCGGTATTTTCCTTAATGATCAACTTGTTAAGGGTAAAGCGAAAAAGGCGGGTAAGTTAGCCAAAGAAGTGAAAAACGCTGCCGTATTAGGCGCTGGCATTATGGGCGGCGGTATCGCCTACCAAAGCGCCAGCAAAGGCACACCGATTGTCATGAAAGACATTGCCCAGCCAGCATTAGATTTAGGCCTCAATGAAGCCGCCAAACTGCTGTCTGCCCAAGTTGCTCGTGGCCGTTCAACGCCAGAAAAAATGGCCAAAGTGCTGAACAACATCACCCCTGCATTAGAGTATGCGCCAATTAAGCATGCCGATGTCGTCGTTGAAGCCGTTGTTGAACATCCAAAAATTAAAGCTCAGGTTTTAGCCGAAGTTGAAGGCTATGTGAGTGAAGATGCGATTATCGCGTCAAACACTTCAACAATTTCAATCAACTTACTCGCTAAGAGTATGAAGAAACCTGAGCGTTTCTGCGGTATGCATTTCTTCAACCCAGTGCACAAAATGCCGTTGGTCGAAGTTATCCGTGGCGAGCACAGTTCTGAAGAAACCATCGCCTCTGTTGTGGCTTACGCCAGCAAAATGGGTAAAACGCCAATTGTTGTGAATGATTGCCCTGGCTTCTTTGTTAATCGCGTACTATTCCCTTACTTTGCCGGCTTTAACGGCTTACTTGCAGACGGTGGTGACTTTGCCGCAATCGACAAAGTTATGGAAAAACAATTCGGTTGGCCAATGGGCCCTGCTTACCTACTCGACGTAGTGGGTTTAGACACAGGTCATCACGCCCAAGCCGTTATGGCTGAAGGTTTCCCTGATCGCATGGGTAAATCTGGCACTGACGCAATTGATGTAATGTTTGAGAACAAGCGCCTTGGCCAGAAAAATGGCAAAGGTTTCTATGCCTATTCAGTCGATAGCCGCGGCAAACCGAAGAAAGATGTCGACCCAACGAGCTACGGCCTATTGAAAGCAGCCTTTGGCGACTTAAAAGCCTTTGAAGCCGATGAGATTATCGCTCGCACTATGATCCCTATGATCATCGAAACCGTGCGCTGTTTAGAAGAAGGTATTGTTGCATCGCCCGCCGAAGCAGATATGGGCCTAGTTTATGGCTTAGGTTTCCCACCATTCAGAGGCGGCGTGTTCCGTTACTTGGATACTATGGGCGTCGCAAACTTTGTGGCCTTAGCAGACAAATACGCTCACCAGGGCGGTCTGTATCAAGTCACAGATGCCATGCGTACATTAGCAGCCAATAACGGTAGCTACTACCAAGCCTAATTAGCGGGAAAGGAATTTAATCATGAAACAAGCTGTTATCGTAGACTGTATTCGTACTCCGATGGGCCGCTCTAAGGCTGGCGTATTTCGTAATGTACGTGCAGAAACTCTGTCTGCCGAATTAATGAAAGGTCTATTACTGCGCAACCCGCAGCTCGACCCAAACACCATTGAAGATGTGATTTGGGGTTGTGTGCAACAAACCCTAGAACAAGGCTTCAATATTGCCCGTAACGCATCGCTGCTTGCTGGTATACCTAAAACTGCTGGCGCGGTTACCATTAACCGTTTATGCGGTTCATCTATGGAAGCGATTCACCAAGCCGCGCGCGCCATTATGACGGGTATGGGTGATACCTTCTTGATTGGTGGTGTAGAACATATGGGACACGTGCCAATGAGCCACGGTGTCGACTTCCACCCTGGTCTTGCGAATAACGTGGCAAAAGCCTCTGGCATGATGGGCTTAACTGCTGAAATGCTGAGTAAACTGCACGGTATCACCCGTGAACAGCAAGATGCCTTTGCGGTACGTTCTCATCAACGCGCTTATGCAGCCACAGTTGAAGGCCGTTTTGCCAAGGAAATCTATGGTATCGAAGGTCACGATGCTAACGGTGCCTTAATTAAAGTCCTCCAAGACGAAGTGATCCGCCCTGAAACCTCAATGGAATCACTGGCTGCACTGCGCCCGGTATTCGATCCTGTCAACGGTACTGTGACTGCGGGAACTTCTTCTGCACTGTCCGATGGCGCTTCAGCCATGTTGATCATGGAAGAATCTAAAGCGCGCGCTCTTGGCTTGCCAATTCGTGCACGCATTCGCTCTATGGCGGTTGCGGGTTGTGATGCGGCGATCATGGGTTACGGCCCAGTGCCTGCCACACAAAAGGCGCTGGCTCGCGCTGGTATCACAGTTGCCGATTTAGATGTGATTGAACTGAACGAAGCGTTTGCGGCTCAATCTTTACCTTGTGTGAAGGATTTAGGCTTAGCGGATGTGGTTGACGACAAAATCAACCTCAACGGCGGCGCGATTGCACTAGGTCATCCACTGGGTTGTTCGGGTGCGCGTATCTCTACGACGCTGATTAACTTGATGGAAGATAAAGACGCGACCTTAGGTTTAGCGACCATGTGTATTGGTTTGGGCCAAGGTATCGCAACCGTATTCGAACGCGTTTAATTCGTTATTTGAATCATCAACCAAAGCCGGAATTTATTCCGGCTTTTTTATTGCGTCACCCATCTTAAGCTCTGAAATTATAAGATTAATATTCCTCTAAAGCCTAAGCATCGAGTTGATAATTAGTTAGTTATCAACTTAACTTCTAAGGGCATCTTAAAGTATTACATCCATAGTGGGCCTTGGGTCAACATAGAAGAGCAAGGATGCAGTTGTGTCATGCAATTTAAAGGAGAGATGAATGCTTCAAACGGAACAGACCCTTTTCGAACAAATGCGGATCACTGAGCTTGAGATCGAGTTTCGTAAGGCACTCTTCTCTTTTACCCAGGCAGATGTAAAAGCCCTGCTATCTTTTAAACCCATCATCGAAGAAAACATAGATAAAATCGTCGATGATTTTTACGGCCTACAAACGAGCGTATCTGAAATTGCGCTGTTGATTGGTGACTCTGATACCCTTGCCCGCTTACGTACGGCTCAGAGAAGATATGTGCTCGATTTATTCAATGGTGTTTATGACCTCGAGTATGTAAACAATCGTCTGCGGATTGGTTTAGTCCATAAACGCATTGGTGTCGAACCTAAGCTCTATCTTTCAGCGGTACACACATTGAAAGAGCTGATCTACACAGTGATCAACAAGGTGATACAAGATGATATACAAGGTCAACAAATACGCGTAGCCATAGATAAACTGGTGCTTTTCGATGTCACATTGGTATTTGATACCTATATTCGCAGCCTTGTCTCTGAAATAGAAAACGCCAAAGATAAAGCCGAGAAATACGCCCAAAGCATGGAAAGTAAAGTAAAAGAGCGAACCCAGCAACTAGAAGAACTGTCGCAAACCGATCCCTTAACAGGTTTGCTCAATGTCAGGCATCTACAAGAAACTGCAACGCGCATTCTAAGAGCCGCCCAAAGACGTGCCGAGCCCGTAAGCGTGATCTACTTAGATGTAGATGATTTTAAATTATTTAACGATACTCAGGGACATAGATCTGGTGATGACGTTCTCTGTGCCGTTGCGCAGGCAATAAAAGAGAGCACGCGGGCGGAGGACTATAGCTTCCGCTACGGTGGAGATGAGTTTTGTATCATTATGCCTAACTGCCGAGAGGCGCAAGCTGAGGATAATTTTGTGACTCGCTTTAATCAAAAGATTAAGCAGAGCCTTAGTGACATCTCATTGAGCTATGGAATTGTAGATACCGGCCCCTATGACTATGATGATGCGAATAGTCTGATCCATAAGGCAGACCAAAAAATGTATAGCTTTAAACGGGCCTCAAAACTCCAACAACAAAATACTGTTTCAGCCAATCAGATAAGACCTGACAGCTCTCATCAAGCCGAGATCCATTCACTTCAGCCCCAAGTGATAAAGAAAGCCGTTGAATAGAACCTAAACTTAACTGCTGTGATGTTCCACGTGGAACATCACGTAACCTTATCAAAAATCGCTAACCGGTTAATACCCACAACTCCCCTAAACAGCTCACAAATTCCCCTTCCCAACTTGGTTTCTCACAATCACTGGAGTAACATTAGCCAATTCTGTTTAATCGTTCACTAGAGGTAATATGAACGACGCCTTCTCAACCGCTCAACATAAACTCGATGCCCTTGGACTGCGCTGTCCTGAGCCGGTAATGATGGTGCGTAAAACCGTAAGACAAATGGCCGCGGGTGAGACATTACTCATTATTGCCGATGATCCGGCAACAACCCGAGATATACCAAGCTTTTGCGAGTTTATGGACCACACACTTATCGCCAGCGAAACCACACAAACCCCTTACCAATATTTGATCAAAAAAGGACTCTAAGTCGTATCCCTTTAACGACTTAATCATAAAACAAAGGATGTGAGAAACTATGCCAAAGCTACTGGCGATTGCCTATAAAACAGTAAAGTGCGGCCCGATGAATGAGGTTCTCTGTGCCAATGTCACTCAGCTCAGTGGTGTAGAAAAAGATGTTTTTGGTCGCCCAGGTAAACGCCAAGTCACGGTACTTTCCAACCTTCAGTGGCAACAAGCCTGCGATAGCATTGAGGTAAATCTCCCTTGGACGACACGCAGAGCAAACCTGTTGGTTGATGATCTCGTATTTAGCCCTGCTGATGTTGGTAAACATTTACAGATTGGTGAGTTACTGCTTGAAATCACAGGTGAAACAGATCCCTGTAAAAAGATGGAAATAGCCCAGGCAGGTTTAGAAGCCGCTCTCACGCCAGATTGGCGAGGTGGTGTAACCTGCCGAGTATTGAATGATGCCATGATCCATTTAGGTGATGAAATAAGTATCTTCACCCCTCACTAATCGAGTGAATTCCCAGTATTCCAATAGAACCAAGCAACTTGGTTCTATACCCAACTTTTGTCTTCCCCAATCAACTTCCCTTCGCTCGATCATCAATTGAAACAGTATTTACGTTTTCCTTCAGGCCTATTTGTGCGATAACTACGCAAGTATTAACATATTTTTATATTGTAATTAACCCACTCAAACAGTCCAAAAGAACGAAAACAGGAAGTGACATGTTTAAATCCAAACTGACCCCGCTTTATATCGCCCTCACGCTAGGGATGAACACCTTAGCAGCAAACGCCGCAGACACTAAAGAATCGAAATGGGATGTTAACGCACCTGCGAATGCCCCTCTAGAGCAAGTCAAAATAGACGTAAATGAAGGCACTTGGATGAACCTCAGTGTCAGCCCTGATGGCAAATATATCGTCTTCGACTTACTCGGCGATATCTACCAAATTCCAGTAACCGGCGGTGAAGCTAAACCATTAGCCCAAGGTATTGCCTGGCAGATGCAGCCCGTCTATAGCCCAGATGGCAAGCATATCGCTTTTACGTCCGATGCTGATGGTGGTGATAACATTTGGATTATGGATGCCGATGGCAGCAACCCTCGCACTGTCACCCAAGAAACCTTCAGGTTACTCAATAGTCCAGCATGGAGCCCTGACTCCCAGTATCTGGTCGCCCGTAAGCATTTTACTGCCAGCCGCAGTTTGGGCGCGGGGGAAGTCTGGTTATATCACGTAGCGGGTGGCGAAGGTGTCAAACTCACCGAACGCCCGAATGATGAGAAGGATTTAGGTGAACCCGCATACTCACCCGATGGCCGTTATATCTACTTTAGCCAAGATGATACGCCAGGCAAAACCTTCCATTATTCAAAGGATTCAGTCAACGGTATCTATAAAATCAAACGCTATGATACCCAAACTGGTGAGATTGAAGTCTTAATTGAAGGTACTGGTGGTGCAATTCGCCCAACTCCGAGCCCCGATGGCACTAAGCTCGCCTATATCAAACGCGATGATTTTCAGTCATCACTTTATCTGCTCGACCTTAAGTCCGGTGAAACAACAAAACTCTATGGTGAACTAGACCGTGATATGCAAGAGACATGGGCTATCCACGGTGTTTATCCAACTATGGCGTGGACACAAGATAACAAGGATATTTTCTTCTGGGCTAAGGGAAAAATTAACCGCCTGAATGTTGCCAATAAAACACTCACAGATATCCCCTTTAGCGTAAAAACCGAGTTAGCGGTACAGCCCTCGGTGCGCTTTAAACAAGATATAGATAAAGACGTGTTCGATGTAAAAATGCTGCGAATGGCACAGATATCGCCCGATGGCAGCAAAGTTGCCTTCGAAGCACTGGGTAAGATTTGGTTAAAATCATTACCCGATGGCAAAATGTCGCGCTTAACTGAACTCAATGATGAAATTAAAGAACTGTATCCTCAATGGTCCCGTGATGGCAAAAACATTGTTTTCACCACTTGGAATGACCAAGACCAAGGAACAGTACAAGTCATAAGTGCTAAAGGTGGCAAACCGAAACAGCTTACTTCTGAACCCGGAAAATACATCGAACCCACCTTTTCACCCGATGGTGAACTCGTAGTGTATCGCAAAACTCAAGGCGGTAACCTCACCCCAAGAACTTGGTCACAGGAACCCGGGCTATACAGAGTCGATATCAAAGGGAAGCAAAATAAGAAGATCAGTACCGATGGCTACCAAGCTCAATTTGGTGCCAATGCCGAGCGCGTCTTTTTTATGAATAGCAGCGAAGATGACACGCCACAGCTATCATCCATCAACTTAGACGGCTTCGATAAACGAGTTCATTACAGCAGCAAACATGCAACTGAATTTAGGATTTCGCCCGATGGTGAGCAGCTCGCCTTCGCCGAGCGCTTTAAGGTTTGGGTAACGCCTTTTGCTAAACATGGTGAAACTATCGAAATTGGCCCCAGTGCCAGCAATCTGCCCGTAAGCCAATTGAGCACCCGCGCGGGTGAAAGTATCAGTTGGAACAGTCAAAGCAACCAACTGTATTGGACGCTTGGCCCTGAACTTTATCAAGCCAAAGTCGATACACAATATCTCAATAAAGATGAGAAGGCTCAGCCGAGTATCATCAATTTAGGCTTTACCGAAAAAGCCGATGTTCCACGTGGAACAATCGCCTTCGTCGGTGGCAAAGTGATTACGATGGAAAATGACCAAGTGATTGATAATGGCGTGGTCATAGTCAAAGACAATCATATTATCGCCGTAGGCGATGCCAATATTGCGATTCCCAAGGATGCACAGATCATCGATATCAAAGGCAAATCCATTATGCCAGGACTATTCGATGCCCACGCCCATGGACCGCAGGCGGATGACGAAATCGTGCCACAACAGAATTGGGCGCTCTACTCTGGATTATCATTGGGCGTGACTACGATTCACGACCCATCAAACGATACGACAGAAATCTTTGCCGCATCTGAGCAACAAAAAGCGGGCAATATTGTCGGCCCACGCATATTCTCCACAGGCACTATACTCTATGGTGCCAATGCGCCTGGCTACACTTCGCATATCGACTCTCTCGATGATGCCAAGTTCCATCTGGAACGCCTGAAAAAAGTCGGAGCATTTAGCGTAAAAAGTTACAACCAACCTCGCCGAAATCAGAGACAGCAAGTCATAGCCGCCGCGCGAGAACTTGAAATGATGGTAGTTCCTGAAGGTGGTAGCTTACTACAACACAATCTAAGCATGGTCGCCGATGGCCATACCACGATTGAGCACTCACTACCCGCCGGTTCAATCTATAACGATATCAAACAGTTTTGGAGCCAAACTAAGGTCGGTTACACACCAACCTTAGTAGTCGCCTATGGCGGCATTTCAGGTGAAAACTACTGGTATGATAAAACTGACGTATGGGCGCATCCACGCCTGTCGATGTATGTGCCAGCCGATATATTACAGGCGAGATCTATGCGACGCCCACATGCCCCAGATAGCCACTACAATCATTTCAACGTTGCTAAGGTCGCTAACGAACTCAATAAGTTAGGTGTTCACCCTAATATTGGTGCCCATGGTCAGCGTGAAGGTTTAGCGGCACATTGGGAAATGTGGATGTTCGCCCAAGGCGGTATGAGTAATATGGAAGTTTTAAAAACGGCGACTATCAATCCAGCGACGACCTTTGGCATGGAGCAACAGCTAGGTTCGATTAAAGAAGGTAAGCTCGCAGACTTGATCGTTATTGATGGTGATCCATTAACTGACATTCGGGTCACAGATAGAGTCACTCATACTATGGTCAACGGTAAGTTATTTGATGCAGAGACTATGAATGAACTTAATGGGGATAAAGAACAGCGTAAGCCGTTTTTCTTTGAGAAAATCTAAACACTAATTCAGGGTTAGAATCGTTTTTCTTAAAATATCTAAGCTCTAATTAGCATAGCACCTCCAAAATACAAAAAGCATGTTCCACGTGGAACATGCTTTTTTTCTCTGGCTTCAAATATCACGCAAGTCCCAACAAGCTCTACTTCAGTATCAGCAAGTTCAGCGATTGATGTTATTTGTGGTTATGCGCATGACCGGAATCAACACAGGCCTGATAAGCAATGCACTCAACAAGGTGATCGTTCACCATGCCCACAGCTTGCATAAAGGCATAGCAAATTGTTGGGCCAACGAAGTTAAATCCAAGCTTCTTTAACGCCTTTGACATAGCTTCTGATTCTGGCGTTTGTGCAGGTACTTGTGACATTGACATAACCTGATTGACCATAGGTTTGCCACCCACAAAACTCCATAAAAATGCAGAGAAATCCTTCCCATCGGAAGTATAGGCTAAATAACCTTTAGCATTTTTGATGATAGAATTCACCTTTAAACGATTACGCACTATGCCGGGATTCTGCATTAGCTCCTCCACTTTTGCCTCATCGAAGGTGGCAATAATGGCGGGTTCGAAATTCGCAAAAGCCTGCTCATAATTCTTTTGTTTCTTAAGGATGGTTATCCAAGATAAGCCCGCCTGTTGTCCGTCTAAACATAACTTAGCAAACAGTTCCTTTGGATCATAAACCGGACGCCCCCATACATTATCGTGGTAATCACGATATAGAGGATCATCACTCACCCAGCCACAGCGGATCTCTTCCATGTTACACAAACCTTAACTTAACGTTTTAACTAAGAAGGTAAAAAATAACCTACATAAGCAGAGATCTACAAGGTATAATCGAAACCATTTTCTATTCAGGCTGACGGCAGTAGACAAGTAGACATGACGACGAAACACGACGTAAAAACATTTCAGGGTTTCATTCTAACCCTACAGGAATATTGGGCACAGCAAGGTTGTGCAATCGTTCAACCTCTAGATATGGAAGTCGGCGCTGGTACATTCCACCCGCAAACTTTCCTGCGTTCTTTAGGGCCAGAACCAATGAGCAGTGCCTACGTGCAGCCATCGCGCCGCCCGACAGACGGACGTTACGGTGAAAACCCTAACCGCCTTCAGCACTACTACCAATTCCAAGTCGTGTTAAAACCGTCTCCGGACAATATCCAAGAACTCTATTTAGGTTCTCTGCAGGCCCTTGGCATTGATACTCAAATCCACGATATCCGCTTTGTTGAGGATAACTGGGAATCACCAACACTTGGAGCTTGGGGCTTAGGTTGGGAAGTCTGGCTAAACGGCATGGAAGTGACTCAGTTTACTTACTTCCAACAGGTTGGCGGCTTAGAATGCAGCCCTGTCACGGGTGAAATCACCTACGGCCTAGAGCGTCTAGCCATGTATATTCAAGGCGTTGATAGTGTTTACGATCTCGTTTGGACCGATGGTCCACTGGGCCGCATCACCTATGGCGATGTGTTCCACCAAAACGAAGTCGAGCAATCGACCTATAACTTCGAACACGCCGATGTGGACTTTATGTTCACCCTGTTCGATCAGTGCGAAAAAATGTGTCAGCATTTATTGTCGCTAGAAAAACCTTTACCTCTACCCGCCTACGAGCAAGTGATGAAAGCGTCACACGCCTTCAACTTACTCGATGCACGCCACGCCATTTCGGTCACTGAACGTCAGCGTTACATCCTACGCGTCCGTACTATGGCTAAGGCTGTTGCTGAATCCTATTATCAGGCACGCGAAGCGCTTGGCTTCCCAATGTGTAAGTAGAGGTAAACACATGAATTTTGAAAACTTACTCATAGAGTTAGGCACGGAAGAATTACCCCCTAAGTCACTGCGTAAACTAGCTGAATCCTTTTTAGCTAACTTTACCGAAGAACTGACTAAAGCCGATTTAGCCTTTAAATCAGCCGTTTGGTACGCAGCGCCACGTCGTCTGGCGATAAACGTCACTGAACTTGCCCTTGCACAAGCCGACAAAATCGTTGAAAAACGCGGCCCAGCCGTGAGTTCAGCCTTCGATGCCGAAGGGAAACCGACTAAAGCCGCCGAAGGTTGGGCACGGGGTAATTGCATTACTGTCGAGCAAGCAGAGCGTTTAGTCACAGATAAAGGCGAATGGCTCGTTTATAACGCCAAAGTTGAAGGCGTTGAAACCAAAAGCTTAATTGCTGATATGGCGCAACGGGCGCTGGATAAATTACCCATTCCTAAGCCAATGCGCTGGGGTAATAATAAAACCCAATTTATTCGCCCCGTACATACCGCCACTATGCTGTTAGGCAGTGAACTAGTAGAAGGCGAATTACTCGGCATTAAATCGGCTCGTAACATTCGCGGTCACCGCTTTATGGGTACAGGCTTCGAGCTTGACCATGCGGACAACTACCTGACGCTACTGAAAGAAAAAGGTAAAGTCATTGCCGATTACGAAAGCCGTAAAGCCTTAATCAAAGCCGATGCCGAAAAAGCAGCGGCTAAGATTGGTGGCACAGCTGATATCGAAGAAAGCCTGCTTGAAGAAGTCGCATCACTGGTTGAATGGCCAGTGGTATTGACCGCCAGCTTCGAAGAAAAATTCTTAAGTGTACCGTCTGAAGCTTTGGTCTATACCATGAAGGGCGACCAAAAATACTTCCCAGTATTCGATGATGCGGGCAAGTTACTGCCAAACTTTATCTTTGTCGCCAACATAGAATCTAAAGATCCCGCGCAAATTATCTCTGGTAACGAGAAAGTCGTTCGCCCACGTTTGGCCGACGCCGAGTTCTTTTTTAATACCGATAAAAAACACACGCTGGAATCACGTTTACCTAGTCTTGAGACAGTGTTGTTCCAACAACAGCTTGGTACCTTAAAAGACAAAGTCACTCGTATTTCTGCCCTCGCCGCCTTTATTGCCGGACAAACTGGCGCGAATGCGGTCGATGCAGCCCGTGCAGGTTTGTTATCTAAAACCGATTTGATGACCAATATGGTGATGGAGTTTACCGACACTCAAGGCACTATGGGCATGCACTACGCCCGCCTCGATGGTGAAACCGAAGCCGTTGCAGTTGCGATGGAAGAGCAATACAAGCCTAAGTTCTCTGGTGATACTGTGCCAAGTGCCGGCGTATCTTGCGCAGTCGCATTAGCAGACAAGCTCGACACCTTAGTCGGCATCTTTGGTATTGGCCAAGCACCAAAAGGCGCTGCCGATCCCTTTGCCCTACGCCGTGCCGCCATCGGCGTGCTGCGTATTATCGTTGAGAACAAACTGCCACTGGACTTAGTAACGCTGATTGCTAAAGCTCAGGAACTCCATGGTACTAACTTAAGCAACGCAAACGCTGCAGAGGAAGTGCTTGAATTCTTAATGGCTCGCTTCCGCGCTTGGTATCAAGATAAAGGCATTGGTGTTGATGTGATCTTAGCCGTGCTAGCACGTCGCCCAACACGCCCTGCTGATTTTGATAGTCGTATCAATGCGGTATCACACTTTAGAAGCCTAGAAGCTTCTAGCGCACTTGCGGCAGCGAACAAACGGGTATCCAACATTCTGGCTAAAGTTGAAGGCGCTTTACCGACAACCATTAATGCGAGTTTGTTAACCGAAACCGCAGAGCAAGCATTAGCGGCCAAGTTGAACGAGCTGCAACCGCAGTTGGCGCCTTTATTTGCCAATGCCGATTACCAACAAGCCTTAACTTTGTTAGCTGGCCTGCGTGAAAGCGTGGATCAATTCTTCGAAGATGTAATGGTGATGGCGGATGATGAAGCTTTGAAAAACAATCGCTTAGCATTATTGAATAATCTACGCGAGCAGTTCCTGCACGTAGCGGATATCTCACTACTGCAATAATGTGCCGCTAAGCACCATTAAAAAACGCGCTTAAAAGCGCGTTTTTTTATTCGCTTAATTCAAACAAATTAAAACTGCTGTAGCTTTTGATGTAGTTCATCAAACTGCGTTTTATCTAGCATCACTTGGGCTAATAAATCCGAGAGCATTTCCGCGGATAACTTTCCCGCTTGATGTAACATAGATATTTCACTGATCACATTCGCCCGCCACACAATCGCAGCGAGACCCGATCTTGGCCGCGAATTGATATTGGCAAGCTTATCTAACTCAGTTTCGAAGGTACTGGGCAATTGCCAATATTTAGCAAGCAGCGCGCTTAAGGTGAGCGATTTGGCCGTCATCACTTGTCTAAATAACCATGAATTAGGTTGCTCGCTAGGTTCGGCCTGGACAAATGCATCGAGTAATATCTTAAAAATCGCAAGTTTGCCCACATCATGCAATAAACCAAGCAAGAAGGCTGTGTCTCTATCCTCTTCACTGAGTTCACTCGTCAAAAAAGCCACTTGCATTGAGTGACGCCAAATCTCGGCCCCAAAACGTCGAAAATAAATGGGCTTAATATCTAACATTTCACGCACTAAGCAACTAGTAACAAAATACCTTAACTGTTCACGACCTAATTGCACTAAGGCTTGCTGAAGGCTAGTAATATCTTTGCCTGCACGCTTAAAAGCGGGGGAATTACAGAGTTTAAGGACTTCCACACTGAGCAGGGGATCTTGCTCTATCAGTGAAAGTAAATCCTTAGTTTCAAACAGTGGATCGGCAAGCTTACGGTCTAACTCCAGTACCTTTGACGGCAGTTTTAACACCTTTTCAGCGATAACTTGGGGCGATGCTAATGCCTGCTCGATTTCAAGCATAACCCGACGCTCTAGATTATTTGCAACACCACCAGTGTCTTTGGTGCGAGCAGAAAATAATAAGCTATAAAACAGCGCATCTAAGTCAACACAGACCGCCATATTGTACTCAGTCTCCGCCTGTTTAGGAGATGCAGCGCTGATTGGCTTACCAAGATCTACCTTAGTAAAACTCTTAGGTCGCTCAAGGCTTGATTCTTCGCGAATATTAAATATTTTGTTAAAAAATGACTTGATCAAAAAATACCAACCTAGGATAAATAGACAGTTAATAACAATAAAAAGGCATCCACTGCAATTTATAGGCTCAACCATAACGTCCCGTAGCTGGCAAAAGAAGCATAACATATCGGCATAGCTGGAACGGCTTATTCTTTACTGAATAGCACGACAGAGAATAGAAAGGTAAAAAAATGGATCTTTATATAGGCAATAAAAATTACTCTAGCTGGTCACTGCGGGCTTGGTTAATGGCTGCAAAATCAGGCGTGCAGTTCAACGAAGTATTACTGCAACTCGATACCGACAGCTTCTATCAAAGGCTTAAAACAGTCTCCCCAACCTTAAAAGTCCCTACTCTGGTTGACGGTACTATCACAGTCTGGGATTCGCTGTCGATTTGCGAATACATCAATGATACTTATCTGTCAGGAACGGCTTGGCCACAGGATCCCAAGCAAAAAGCCAAAGCCAGATCCCTCGCCTGTGAAATGCATTCTGGCTTTAGCGCGGTACGTAATGCCTTACCTATGAATATACGCGCCAGCCGTTATGTTGAACTTACCGATGCTGTCCGTAAAGACATTGAGCGTATTGATGCGATTTGGTCAGCACAAATGGCCGAGTTTGCCCCATCAAATACAGAAGGTACTTGGTTATTCGGCGCTTGGTCGATTGCCGATATGATGTTTGCCCCAGTGGTGATGCGCTTTATCACCTACGGCATTGAAGTATCACAGGCAAGCCGCGCTTATATGCAGCATGTGCTCAGTTGCCCAGAAATGCAGGCTTGGATTATTGCGGCTAAAGCAGAGACTGAAATTGTCGAGGCCGATGAAGCGGGCATTGATAGATAAACAGATAAATCATGGAGATAAAAAAGGAAAGCCTTGGCTTTCCCTTAATCATTAACTTACTCACGAGTCACTAAACGTCTAATATTAAACGTCTAAGTTAGCCACGTTCAAGGCGTTCGCCTCGATAAACTCACGGCGAGGTTCAACTTGATCACCCATCAAACAAGTGAACAATTGATCGGCCCCAACGGCATCATCAATCGTGACTTGTAACATGCGGCGTGATTCAGGATCCATTGTGGTTTCCCACAATTGCTCAGGGTTCATCTCACCCAATCCTTTATAGCGCTGGATGTACAAGCCGCGTTTAGCCTCAGAAATAGTCCAATCTAATGCTTCGAGGAAGCTGCCCACCTCTTTCACGCGTTCACCACGTTGCACATAACCACCCTCTTCAATCATGCCTTCTAATGCGGCACCTAACTTACCAATACGTTGGTAGTCAGTAGATTGGAAGAAGTCATAGGTAAACAGGTAGTTGGTATCGATACCGTGTTTACGAATGGTGATCTTAGGCAGATA
Source organism: Shewanella putrefaciens (assembly GCF_016406305.1). Lineage (NCBI taxonomy): Bacteria > Pseudomonadati > Pseudomonadota > Gammaproteobacteria > Alteromonadales > Shewanellaceae > Shewanella > Shewanella putrefaciens. The sequence goes on along the minus strand of NZ_CP066369.1, from coordinate 5,765 downwards.
CACTTTACGTTCAGGATCGAGAATTGGCTCGCCAGAATACAGCACGCCGCTGCTTTCTAATTCCACCAGCTCGTGGATAAAGGCATCGATCCAGTCCTTCATCTTGCCTTCATCGGCTAACATCTCGTTAGTGATCATTGGGTGGTAAAGCATACGGTTAGTAATGTGTGTTGGATAACGTTGCTCTAAACGGGCAACAATCGCTTCCACTTCACGGTACTGAGTCACTAAACGCTCTAACGGCTCACCCGACATACCCGGTGCACCTTGAGTTGGATACACAATAGTGCCATCCAAAGCTTGGGTGGTGAGGTATTGAGTCAATGCTGGCTCGTCTTTCAAATACTGTTCTTGCTTGCCCTTTTTCACTTTGAATAGTGGGGGTTGGGCAATATACACATAACCACGTTCAATCAATTCAGGCATTTGACGGAAGAAGAAGGTCAACAGCAATGTACGAATATGCGAGCCGTCGACGTCAGCATCCGTCATGATGATGATGTTGTGATAACGGGTCTTATCAGGATTGTATTCGTCACGACCAATACCACAACCGAGTGCGGTGATCAGTGTGGCAACCTCTTGAGAAGACAGCATCTTATCGAAGCGCGCTTTCTCAACGTTTAAGATTTTACCCTTCAGTGGCAGAATCGCTTGGTTCTTACGGTTACGTCCCTGCTTGGCGCTACCACCAGCAGAGTCACCTTCCACTATGTAAATTTCTGAAAGACCAGGGTCTTTCTCTTGGCAATCGGCCAGCTTACCAGGCAAACCACCTAAATCGAGTGCGCCTTTACGGCGGGTCATTTCACGGGCTTTACGCGCCGCTTCACGGGCGCGGGCCGCATCGACAATCTTACCGACAATCAGCTTTGCATCGGCTGGATTTTCCAGCAGATAATCGTTCAGCTTCTCGCCCATGGTTTGTTCAACCGCGGTTTTCACTTCACTAGACACTAGCTTGTCTTTGGTTTGCGAGCTGAACTTAGGATCCGGCACTTTAACAGAAATAACCGCAGTTAAACCTTCACGGGCATCATCGCCGGTCGCGTTAGTCTTACCTTTCTTGTTATAGCCTTCGTTTTCCATGTAGTTGTTGAGGTTACGCGTCAACGCACTACGGAAACCGACTAAGTGAGTACCACCATCACGCTGGGGAATGTTGTTGGTAAAACAGAAGATGTTTTCCTGATAACCGTCGTTCCACTGCATCGCCACTTCAACGGTAATACCGTCGTCACGCTCTTGCATAAAGTGGAATACGTCTTTGTTGACGGGCGTTTTATTGCGGTTTAGATAATCGACGAACGCGCTAATACCGCCTTCGTATTTGAAGAATTCGTTTTTATTGTCGCGCTCATCAACCAAACGAATACCGACGCCTGAGTTAAGGAATGACAGTTCACGCACACGTTTAGCCAGAATTTCAAAATGAAATTCAACATCACTAAAGGTTTCTTCGCTCGGCCAGAAACGGATTTCAGTCCCGGTTTTAGTCGCATCGCCGATCACTTTAATCGGGGCATCGGGCACACCGTGGGTGTAGAACTGCTCATGCACTTTGCCTTCGCGGCGAATCGTTAGTTGCAGCTTTTTAGAGAGGGCGTTAACCACAGACACACCCACACCGTGCAGACCGCCAGACACTTTGTAAGAGTTATCATCGAACTTACCACCGGCATGCAATACCGTCATGATAACTTCAGCCGCCGAGACACCTTCTTCCTTATGGATAGAAACCGGGATACCACGGCCGTCATCTCGAACAGAAACCGAGCCATCCACATGGATAGTAATAGTGATATCGCTACAGTGGCCGGCTAAGGCTTCATCGATAGAGTTATCGACTACTTCGAACACCATATGATGTAGACCCGTACCGTCGTCGGTGTCACCAATATACATCCCAGGTCTCTTACGTACTGCATCAAGGCCTTTTAGGACCTTAATACTCGAAGAATCGTAACTATTCTCTGACATATTATTCTCTCAATGGTTATTCAATTACCGTTACACGTCCCTGTTCCACATGAAACATCCTACTGGGAGGCGTGTGTAACGAATCGACTATTGCAGCAGGATCGATGGCGGTCACAAACACTTGTGCTCCGGTATCCGTTAACTGCTTAAGCAATAGCTGCCTATGCTGTGCATCCAACTCGGATGGAAGATCATCCACCAGATAAATACTGTGTTTATCTGTTTGTTGTTTGAGCAACTTTCCCTGTGCAATACGCAGTGCACAGACTAATAATTTCAATTGACCACGGGACAGGGCATCCTGCGCCGGCAAAGTGCCTACACGAAGTCTAAGGTCAGCTTTATGGGGACCGCTGACGGTATGACCTGTGGCCAAATCTCTGGGATATTGGGTTGCGAGTAATTCCGCAAAATCCGTTTTGCTATCCCAACCGCGGGTAAATGAAACCTTCACATCTACACTTGGTAAAAACTCCCCGATTATACCCTTAAGTAGCTCATTTAACGAGTCTACATAACGGTTTCGTATTTCGGTAACCTGCTCAGTATAACGGACAAACTCTCGGTCCCAATATTGGATACTATCATAGGCCGAACCGTTTCTAAGCAACTGATTTCGCTGCTTAAGAACTCGCCTGACATTCATCCAAGCACCATAGAATTGCGGGTCGGAATGAAACGCTCCCCAATCAATAAACTGCCTACGGGATTTTGGCCCCTCAAACAGTAAAGAAAAGCTTTCGGGCGTAATGACTTGGATGGGCAAAGTTTCGGCTAATGTCGATAAGCGCTTCACCTTATCACCGTCGATTTTGACTTCAGTCTCGCCGCTCCGAAACCGCCGTAAACCGATTTTACTGTCACCTCGGGGTAAATTTAACGTGGCGAATAAGGTCAACTTATCTTCGTTGTTATTGATCACTCGCTGGGATAAATGGCTGCGAAAGGAGCGTCCCATACCAAGGAAATAAATCGCCTCCAAAATACTGGTTTTGCCGCTGCCATTCTGGCCATAAATGACGTTAATACCAGCACTTGGGCTCAATTGCGCCAATTGAATATTGCGAAAAGCTTCGATATTAAGACGGGTCAGGCTCATGCATTACTCATAACACCGAGTAAACGGCTCAGGCAAAAACGTATAGGACTCATCATACCGCAACTCCACCGTTCAACAATGGAAAGCATAACTGAGGCATTTTAAGGGCATCTACACCGCCCCAGGGCGATGTAGATAACAAAGATAAACCGGTAAACACAGGCTGGTTGATATGGGCTATAGGCGCATTGGCATAACCACATACATGGAATCTTCTTCCAAGTGGTTTTCAATCAAGGCGCTAGAATTGCCATCAATTAGGGTAATGCGCACATCATCGGATTTAAGGTTGTTGAGTACGTCCAACAAATAGCTGACGTTAAAACCAATCTCAAGTGGCTGATTGTTGTAATCTACATCGATGATTTCTTCCGCCTCTTCCTGTTCTGGATTGTTGGCGGTGATCTTTAACAGACCATTTTCAAGCTGAATACGCACACCACGGAATTTTTCATTGGATAAAATCGAAGCCCGCGTCAGTGCTTGTTTCAAATGATTGCGGCTCGCGATAACGATTTTATCGCCGCCTTTAGGTAACACGCGGCGGTAATCGGGGAAGCGACCATCGACTAATTTACTGGTAAAGACAGTGCTAGCGGTCGTGGCACGAATGGCGTTATCACCGATGGCAATCGCGATATCGAGATCATCCGATTCCAATAAACGTGCCATTTCCATCACACCCTTACGGGGAACAATAACTTGTTTTTCAGGCAATTGGGCATCGATAACCCGGTGACTTAAGGCTAAACGGTGGCCATCGGTCGCAATAGCACGCAACACATTACCTTCAGTCTCAAACAATAAACCGTTGAGGTAATAACGCACATCTTGGTTCGCCATCGAAAATTGTGTCGAGTCGATAATTGACTTAAGCACGCCCTGCTTCAAGCTAAATTCGATTTCAGCTTGGAAGGCTTCGACATTGGGATATTCTTCAGCGGGCAAAGTCGCTAAGGAAAAACGGCTACGACCTGAACGCAGCAACCACTTATTATCCTGTTGCTCGACTTTCAGTTCGCTTTGTTCTGGCAAAGATTTAACGATATCCAGCAACTTCTTAGCAGGAACCGTAGTACGACCTTCTTCTATATCACCATGAACCACAGCTTGGCCAACCAGTTCGACTTCTAAATCTGTGCCCGTCAACTTAAGTGAGTGACCACTTACTTCAACAAGGAGATTAGCCAAAATGGGCAAGTTATGGCGTCTTTCTACCGCACCACACACTAATTGCAACGGCTTTAATAGGGCATCCCTATCAATTGAAAATTTCATAGTGTCCAATTCCTTGATTTTAAGAAGATAAAGTTCTAATCAAGTTAGCGTAATCTTCTTTAATGTCGTGACTCTCTTCCCGTAGCTGAGCAATCTTACGACAGGCATGCAACACTGTGGTGTGATCTCTACCACCAAAGGCATCACCAATTTCCGGCAAGCTCTGGTTAGTTAATTCTTTGGATAACGCCATGGCAACTTGTCTAGGGCGCGCAACACTGCGCGAACGACGCTTAGACAACATATCAGCCATCTTAATTTTGTAGTATTCAGCTACGGTTTTCTGAATGTTGTCTATAGTGACTAATTTTTCCTGCAGTGCCAATAGGTCACGCAGTGCTTCACGCACAAAATCAATCGTTATTGGACGACCGGTAAAGTTAGCGTTCGCAATCACACGGTTTAACGCCCCTTCTAACTCACGGACGTTAGAACGTAATCGCTTAGCAATAAAGAAGGCCACTTCATCGGGTAAGTTGATACCGCTTTCCTGCGCTTTACGCATCAAAATCGCCACTCGAGTTTCTAACTCTGGCGGCTCAATAGCCACAGTTAACCCCCAACCGAAACGGGATTTCAATCTGTCTTCAACTCCGTCGATCTCTTTTGGATAACGATCTGAAGTCAAAATAATTTGGTGATTACCCTCAAGCAGCGCGTTAAAGGTATGGAAGAATTCTTCTTGGGATCTGTCTTTATTGGCAAAGAATTGAATATCGTCGATAAACAAGGCATCGACACTGCGGTAGTAACGCTTAAATTCTTCGATCGCATTGTTTTGCAATGCCTTAACCATATCCTGCACAAAACGCTCGGAATGCATATAAACCACTTTTGCATTGGGATTGTTTTTGATGATCCCGTTGCCAACGGCGTGCAAAAGGTGAGTTTTACCTAGACCCGTTCCGCCATATAAGAATAATGGGTTGTATGCGCCACCTGGATTTTCAGCCACTTGCAACGCTGCAGCTTTACCTAATTGGTTTGATTTACCTTCAACGAAGTTATCAAACTGATAGGTTGGGTTGATATTGCTGCGATGGTTGGCATTCGCGATAGGCTCAGCTTGGGTATTAAAAGAGGTCCCTACTGTCGCTTTAGTCTGAGGATTAGGCACTCGAGTTGTCGCTATCGGAGCCACAGGCTCCGGCTTTTTCGCCGATGGACGGCTGCCAATATCGAAGCGTAACTTAGGTGCATCACTGCCCATTTGCTCAGTAAAAAACTGATTAATGATATTGATGTATTTATCTCTGACCCAATCGAGCACGAAGCGGTTGGGCGCATAAAGCACCAAAGTATCTCCATCCATTTCGGCTTGTAACGGTCTGATCCACATACTGAACTGCTGAGCAGAAAGCTCATCCTGCAGTCGTCCGATACATTGTTGCCAAAGTGAAACAGCCAC